>CAZBOK010000052.1:0-16894 GCA_964493525.1 uncultured Phycisphaeraceae bacterium
TCCGCTCGACCTTCCTCGTCGACGAGAAGGGGGTCATCGCGAAGATGTTCCCGAAGGTGAAGGTGGACGGTCACGCGGAGGAGGTCATCGCCGCGCTCCGCGAGATGCGCTGACCCGACCCGTTCGAGTCGACGCTTTCGACCTCGCGACCCCGCTCGCGCCTCGTGCGCCGGCGGGGTCGCGTGCTTCGCTCGCCCCTCCGGCGCGGGGGCATCACCCGAATCTGCTTCACGTTCCGCGGGGTGAATCCCGATAAGGCCTCCGACGCTTCGTGGGAGGTCACATGGCGATTGGAACGAGCGAGCGGTCGCCGGAGGCGACGGCTGCGCCCGTGTCGATCTCGACTCTGCCGCTCTCGAACCGCACTCGCGCCCGCCTCGTCGAGGCGGGGATCGAGTCGGTGGCGGAACTCGCGGAAAAGACCGACGCCGACCTGCTCGGCCTCGAAGGGTTCGGCCACACCTGCCTCCGCGAGGTTCGATCGGCTCTGCAAGTCCTCGATCTCGGTGGCGCCGAGTCGCTCGTCCGCCCCGAGGACGACGCGTTCCCGCAGGATCTCCCCGACGCTCTGCTCGCGACGCCGCTGAAGAGCCTCCCGATCCCGAACCGCGCGCGGCGCGTCTTCGACCGGGAGGGATTCGTCAACGTCGGCGACTTCGTCTCCGCCGGGTCGCTCCGGTTGATGGCGCTCCGGAATTTCGGGAGCACCACGCTGACCGCGGTGAACCGCGTCGTCAACGCCGCCGCTCGCGCGATGCACGAGAGCGATGCGGGCGCCGAGTCCGCTCTCGGTGATTTCGAGAAGCTCGCTTCCGACCCGAGGTTTGCATCGATGCTCGGCACGACGCCGGTCGCGGCGCTCGACCTCCCGCGGCGCGCGCGCCGCGCCTGCCAGGAGCTCGGGCTCAGGACTCTGAAGGATCTCGCCCGCATCTCCAGCGCCGAGCTCCTCACGCGCCGGAACTTCGGTCAGGCGACGCTGCGCCGGATCCAGAGCGAACTCGAACGCTTCCTCCGCGAGAACCGGTTCGACCGGCCCGACGGATTCGCGAGCCTCGTCGATCAGCTCCTCGGCCGCTTGCAGGCGAAGGAGCGACGGCTCATCGAGCTCCGCGAAGGTCGATCGGGCCGCGCGCCGTGCACGCTCACCGAAGCCGGCGAATCGCTCGAGATCACCGAGTCGCGCGCCTGTCAGATCGAGCACGCCGCGTGGTCGAAGCTGCGCAGGTTCGCGGTCGGACGCATCGACGAGGCCTCGAATCGCGCGCTCGAGCGGCTGCGCGCCGCCGGCGGCGTCGCCGAGCCGACGATCCTGCTGCAGGACGCGTGGTTCGCGGCCGACGCGCCGCCCGCGGAGTTCGTCGCGCGCATGCTCGTCCACCTTCTCCCGCACAAGCTCGCGCGCCTCTGCGACGGCCGACTGGTCGCGACTCCCGCTGCGACGCTGGCCACGCTCGCGGCGCGGCTGAAGAAGCGCCTCAACCGCGGCACCGATTCTCAGCCGCTGCAGGATCTCTCCACCGAGGTCCTGAAAGGACTCGACGGGCTCGGCGCGAACGACTCGATCGTGCGCGCACTCTGCGAGGTCCTGTTCCGGCGGGAGGTGACCTCCGGCCCCGACGGCGTCACCGTCGTGCGGACCGCCGCGCAAGGATTCTCGGACGACCTCGACCGCATCCTCCGCGAAGCGGGCTCTCCGCTCCACTTCTCCGAGATCACGCGGCGCATCCGCTCGCGTCCCTATTCGCGCGGCGACTTGAACGAGGAGCAGGTCCGCCTGCGACTCTGCCGCGATTCGCGCTTTGTGCTGATCCGCCGCGGGCTGTACGACCTGCGCGATCGGTTCGCGCTCGAACCCTCGGTGAAGCTCGACCTGATGGAGCGCGCGCACGCGTTCTTGAAGTCGACGGGTCGGCCGACATCGGTCGCGCTCCTCGCGAGCGAGGCGCGCGGCGAGGCGCGGTTCGCGAAGATCACGGAGTTCGTTCTCGCGACGCTCTTGCGCGGCGACGCACGCTTCCGGCACCTCGGACGCGGCACCTTCGTGCTGGCGGGCAACGCCGAGAGATCCGTGAGCCACGTCTCCGAGATCCTCGAGGCCGTGCTGACGCGGGCCGGTGGTCCGTTGTCGTACGCCGAGCTCAAGCGCCGCGTGCGCGAGCAGCGCCACGTGAGCGACGGCGCGATCTCCGCCACGCTCGTCGGACGCGGCACGTTCCTGCGGATCGCTCGCGGGATGTTCGACCTCGCGTCTCGTTACCCGTTCGACGACGCCGTGCGAGCGCGCGTCGCGACCGCCGCGCTCGAGCGCATCGATCGCGATGGCGGCGTCGCGTCGCTCGATGCGTTGGCCACGGATCTGCATCCGGCGTTGAAGCTGTCGTCGCGCCCGAGCGGGGTGTTGATCGGCGACGTGCTGCGCCGGCAGGGCGGCTTCCAGTTCCTCGGCGACGGCTACGTCTGCCGCGCGGGCGACGGATCGATCTCCGGCCTCGCGGATCGCGCGGCCGCCGCGCTGAAGAGCGAACAGGAGCCGCTGCGGCCGACGACGCTCGCGCGTCGCCTCGGTCTCTCGGCCGGCGGCGCCGTGCTGTTGAAGCGCGTGCTCCGCGACGACGCGCGGTTCACGCCGCTCGCCGACGGCCGCTACTCCCTCGCCTGAGCGAGCGCGCCGCGCTCGAGCAGCGCGACCAACATCCGCGCCTGGTGCCGCGCGTCCGCGAGCGCGTTGTGCGCTTCCGCCTCCGACAACGGGTCGAGCCCGAGCAACGGCAGCATCTTGTCCTGTTTGAGCGCGTGCCAACCGAGCGGCAGGACTCCGAGCGCGAGCGACCGGATGTCGAGCGCCTTGTACCCGAACGGGTTCGTGACCCCGGCGCGGTGGAAGAAGTCGTTCATGAACGCCCAGTCGAAGTTCGCGCAGTAGCCGACGAACACCGGCGGGTCGCGCGGCGGACCGAGCGCGCGCAGGTATCGCTTCATCTGCTTCGCCGCGCGCTCGATCGGTACTCCCGAACGCGTCAGCTCCGCGAGGTCGAGCTTGTTCACCTTCATCGCGCCCGCGTCCGCGGTGCCGTGCACGGGTTTCAACTCGACGTAGAACGTCTCGTCGCCGATCTTGAACCCGCGCTTGGTCGCCCGGACCGGCACCGCGCCGATCGACAGGAGATCGAAGTACCCCGGCAACGGACCACTCGCTTCCACGTCGACCGAAACGAAAAGCATGATCGAACGACTCCCGCTAAGATCCCCCGCCCACGGGCCGGTAGCTCAACTGGTAGAGCACCCGATTCCAAATCGGGCGGTTGAGGGTTCAAGTCCTTCCCGACCCGCCAAATTCAACAGAGCGACGGACGCCTGAGCGCGTCCGTCGCCGTTTTGGCGGCGAACGCACATGATCGGATCGACCATTCCAGCGAATCCTGCGCTCGTCGAGCTGCGCGGACTTCTCGCCGAGCTCGCCGACCTCCGGTCGGCATCCGCGCTCCTCGGCTGGGACCAGGAGACCGGCATGCCGCACCGCGCGGTCGAGGGACGCGCCGCTGTCCTGTCGACGATGGCCGCCCTCGCGCACGAGCGGTTCGTGCACCCCCGCGTGCGCGACCTCCTCGCGCGGGTCGAGCACCACGCGGCCGCCGATCCCGATGCCTTCACGCCGGCCGACCGCGCGCTGTTGCGCGAGACGCGCCGCGATCTCGACCGCGCGACCAAGGTCGACAAGGAGCTCGTCCGCGAGATCGCGGAGGCCGAGAGCAAGGCGCTCGCCGCGTGGCAGGACGCACGCAAAGCATCCGACTTCGCGGCGTTCGCGCCCCACCTGCGCCGGCTCGTCGAGCTGAAGCGCCGCGTGGCCGACGCCGTCGGCTTCGCCGAGACGCGATATGACGCGCTCCTCGACGAATACGAATCGGGGATGACCGTCCGCACGCTCGCCGCGCTCTTCGCCGAGCTCGAGTCCGCGCTGACTCCGCTCGTCGCGCGCGTCGCGGGGTCGAAGAGGTTGGTCGACACGTCGCCGCTGCGGCGCGCCGTCGATCCCGAGGTGCAGAAGGAGTTCGCGCTCGACGTCGTCCGCGCGATGGGCTTCGACCTCGATGCTGGACGCATCGATCGCTCGGCGCACCCGTTCTGCACCGGCATCCACGCGGGCGACGTCCGCCTCACCTGGCGCAGCCGCGACGACGATCTCCGCCCCGCGTTGTTCGGCATCATCCACGAAGCGGGGCACGGCCTCTACGAGCAGGGACTCCCCGCCGAACTCGCGCGCGACCCGGTCGGGAACGCCGCGTCGCTCGGCGTGCACGAATCGCAGTCGCGCCTCTGGGAGAACATGGTCGCGCGCAGCCGGCCGTTTTGGAGCCGCTTCCTGCCGGCGTTGAAAGCGCGCTGCCCCGGACGCTTCGACGACGTCGACGTCACCGCGGTGTTCCGCGCCGCGAACGAGATGAAGCCGTCGGCGATCCGCGTCGAGGCCGACGAGCTGACCTACAACCTGCACATCCTGCTGCGCTTCGATCTCGAGCGCGCGCTGTTCGCCGACGAGCTGTCGATCGACGAACTGCCGGCCGCGTGGAACGACGGGATGAAGCAGCGCCTCGGTGTGGCGCCGAGCTCCGACGCGGAGGGCGTGCTGCAGGACATCCACTGGGCGATGGGCGCGTTCGGCTACTTCCCGACCTACACGCTCGGCAACCTGTACGCCGCCGAACTGCTCGCCGCGGCGCGGCGCGAGCTGCCCGATCTCGACGCTTCGATCGCGCGCGGGGAATTCGCTCCGCTGCTCGGGTTCCTGCGCCGCACGATCCACTCGCGCGGCTGCCTCGTGCCGCCGCGCCGCCTGATCGCCGAGGCCGTCGGCCACGAACCGACCGCGAAGCCGTTCCTCGACTACATCCGCGCGAAGGTGGAAGAGATCTACGGCTGACCCGCGAGCGCCTTCGCGACCGTCTCGGCGACGACGCCGCATCCTTTCGCGTTCAGGTGTCCCTCGCGGTGGTAGCAGCTCGCGGCGCCCGCGGCGCCGAGCGCCGCGAACGTGTCGATCGACGTCACCCCGCCCGCGCCCGAACGCTCGAGGATCGTGCGGCCGGGCTCGGTGCGGTCGATCTTGATCGCGTCGAGCTTCAACTCCTTTGCGAGCGCGTCGAACTCCTCGCCGACGACCTGGATGCGCGCCGGGATCCGCACGAGCCACAGCTTCACCGACACTCCCGCGCACGACTTGGCGAGCTCGGTGAATGACGACACGCAGAGATCGATCTCCTGGTTCAGTTGCGCGTCGGCCGGGTCGCGCGCCATGCCGCGCAGGAGTCCGAGGTTCCACACCGGCCGCGACGACGCGACGCCGAGGTTGAACAGCGCGTCGCCGACGTGCGCGTCGAGGAAGCGCCCGAGCGCCGACGACGCCTTCCAGTAATCGAGGTCGAGCAGCCCCGCGGAATCGAAGTGCTCGTCGACGCGCGACTCGAGCGCGGTGTCACCGCCGGCCGATCGCCCGAGCACGCCGGCGAACGGCGAGTTCGCGCCGCCGTAGGGCGGCACGCGCCGCAGGAAGTCGCGCAGGTCGTCGAGATCGTTGCCGTCATAGAACGTGACGACGATGTCGGTCGGCATCAGGCGCGGATACAGCTCCTTCGCGACGAGGATCTCCTCGCCCGGACCGTAGCCGGAGACCGCGCCGTTGAAGACCCGCACCGGCGTCGCGGGCCGCGCCTTCGCGAGCAGCGCTTCGACGCGCCGCGGCCAGCAATCGGGCTCCGCGACGCCGAGCCCCACGGTGAGCGAATCACCGAGCACGAGGACTCGTCGCTGGCCCGCCGGGTGGTCGGTCTGCCACTCCGAGTCGCGGTAGCCGTCGCCGTTCGTCACGTACGGGATGCCCGGGAACTGCGGGTGTCGGGTCACGCCGGAGAAGTGCGGCGCCTGCCGCCACTTCGGCTGCACCTGATTGATGAGCAGCTCGCTCGCGGCGCTGTTCGGGATCGGCTCGATGCGATACGGATCGGCCGGCGGGTAGTGATGCAGCGCGGCGTCGATCACGAGCGCCGTCGCGATCACCGCGAGGAACGCGAGCAGCAGCCGCGCCACGAACCGCGCGAGCTTCGACGCGGCGAGCCACGGCAGGAGGATCGCGATCGCGACGACTACGAGCAACGCGGCGGTGAACGCCGACTGCACCGCGGCGCGCTCGATCGGGCGCACGACGAGGATCGCGAACAAGGACGCGACGACCGCGAGGCCGAACAGCCGCACCGCGCGCTCGGCGCGCGCGTGCCGCGAAGTCTCCGACGGATCCACCGGATCCACGCGCGCGCGGCCTACTTGGTGACGCTCGTCTGGCTCTCGCGCGTGTAGGCGCGGCCGAACTTGCCGAACTCCGAGTCGACCTCGACGTCGCCCGCGAGCTTGTAGGACGCCTTGCCGTTCTTGATCGATTCGAGCAGCGCGCTCGCCGCCGACGCGACCGAAGCCTTGAATCCGATGTCGATCGGTTGGGTCTGCCCCGCGGCGAACGAGGGCCGCGCGTTGACGCCGCCGTCGAACAGGCGCACGCCGCCGAGCTCGAGGCCGGCCGTCAACTTCGACAACGTCACGGCGAACTCGTTCGGGTTCGCGACCTTCAGCGAGATCGTCCCGTCGACACCGGAGAAGTCGAGCTTGTTCATCTTCACGCCCGCGACCTCGACGCTCGGCACGTCCGGCACAGGGAGCTTGCCCTCGTGGCGCAACGGTAAATCGATGTGCTGACCGCCCGGCGCGCTCAACCCGAGCTTCAGGTCGGCCGCGTACGGGACGACCGAGCCGCGCTTCAACTGCGGGATCAACTCGAGCAACGACGCGAATCCGACCTCGACCGGGACGCGCACGTTCCGCTTCCCCTTGGCGGGGATCGAGCCGACGTCGGCGAGCTTGCCCGAGAACAGCGACTTGCCCGCCGCGAGCGACGACGACAACGCATAGTCGAGGTTCGCGATCGGGAGATCGACGGTGTACGGGTTGTCGACGTCGACCCCGACGTCGAGCTTCACCGACGTCAGCGACAGGTCGGCGAGCTTCGCGTCCGAAATGTGCGCCGTCGGCGTCGGGAGCTGATCGAGGATGTCCTTCAGCGCCGCGCAACTCGTCGCGGCCGCCAGCACGGCGACCGACGCGAACACGACACCCGCACGGACTCGATGGGACATGAAGCGCTCCGAGAGGACGGCCCGAGAACGAAGGGCCGCGATTCTAGTCGGAGCGCGACGTCACGGCAGCACGCCGTACGGCGACGCGGTGAACCCCGGGAACAGGGTCGCCGCCGGGACGCCGTACAGCTTCGTTCCGAGCTCCGCGAAGATGTTGCGGAAGTCCGCGACCATCGGCAGCTCGCCGTCATCGTCGAGGTTGTCCGGATCCATCGCGGGGTGCGCGGTCTTGATGCCGCCGTTCACGCCGCCGCCGAACACGAGGACCGGGTTCACCGTGCCGTGATCGGAGCCGCCGCTGCCGTTCTCGTAGCAGGTGCGGCCGAACTCCGAGTACACGACGACGACCGTGTCGTTCGCGAGCCCGCGCGCGACGAGGTCGACGTACAGCGCGTCGAGCCCGTCCGACACCGCGGCCAAGCGATCCGAGTGGTAGTTGTTCTGCTCCTGCTCCGAGTGCGTGTCGAAGCCGCCGTACTCGAGGTGGAAGACGTGCAGGCCGACGCCCGAGACCATCAGGCGCAGGATCATCTTCAGCGAGTCGGACAGATAGGTGTCGGGGTAGTTGCCCGTGTACGTGATCTCGGGGACGTTCTTGAACGTGTCGATCAACGACAGCAGCCCTTTGCCGGTCGAGCCCATCGTCGCGAGCTTGCCGGAGCCGGGAGCGAGGGCGTTGACGACCGACTCGTACGCATTGCGGCGATTGTGCCGGTCCCACCAGTTGTCGCCGTCATACGGGAAGTTGAAGTCGCCGAGCCACCAGAACGCCGGGACGAACTCGCTCGCGCCGAGGTAAGCGGTGTTCGGCGCGTCGGCGATGTCCATCGCGGTCGGGAATGCCGGCTGCGGGAACTGGTTCAGCAGTCGGCCGAGCCAGCCGGTGTTCGATTGGTTGCTCGGGTCGCCCTTCGCCCAGATCTGCGCGGCGATGTCGTGCGAAAAGTTCGGGTTCGGATACGAGACGCCCTGGATCAGCGCGACCTTGCCCTGGTCGAAGCGCGCCTTCAACGCCGACATCGCCGGATTGAATCCGACTTGCGAGTCGAGCATCAGCGGCGAGGGGATCCCGATGGTCGGGCGGAATTCGGAGTAATAAGCGCCGCCGTTCACGCCGGACGGCACGACGGTGTTCAGGCCGTCATTGCCGCCGCCGAGCTCGAGCAGGATCAGGTTCTTCGTGGAGCTGCCGACTCCGGCATAGGCCCCGCGCAGGATCACGCTCGGCAGGAGAGCGGCGGTCGGCACCATCAGGGCGCCCCGCTTCAGGAAGTCGCGTCGGATCATCGCCATGTCATCGATCTCCGCGGCCGCGCCGCTCAGTGGACCTGGAATTCGGGCAACGACATCACGATCGCCACGAGCCCGCGCGCCTTCGCATCGAGGAGGTCCGCGTCGGTCGGGTCGAACGTGCCGGGGTTCTCGTTGTCGTCCGCGAGGACGTAGCTCACGAGCGCCGCTCTCGTCTGATCGCTCACCTTCATCGGGCCGAGCTTCGCGAGCACGACATTCACCAATCCCGCGGCATCGAGCTTCTTGATCTTCTTGTCGCCCCCGAGGAACGCTTTCAGGTCCCACACGATGAGGTCGCCGGGATCGCGCAGGTCGGCAATGAAATCGGCGAGCTTCAACCGTTCGAGCAGACCGGACGTCTCGACCCACTTCAGACCTTCCTTCCAGCCGAACACCGACGGTGGCTGGAAGAGGCTCATCCCGAGCGACTCGGTGTAGGTGCCGACCCACGAGTACTCGTCGTTCAACTCGGGGAGGTCCGCGCCGAGGAGCGAGAGCGTGCCGACGTAGTACTCGACCGGGTTCTTCACGCGCTGGTTCTTCGCCGTCGAGGAGTAGAAAGCCGGGTGCGTGAAGATCTCGTTCAACACCGCCTTGATGCTCGTGTCGTGGTGCAGGTACGCCTGCGCGATCTTGTCGAGAACCGGGTCGTCGAGCTCGACCTCGTAAGCGAAGTAGCTCCACAGCTTCATCGCGATGCGGCGCGCCGTCGCCGGCTCGACCGCGAGGATGTTCACGATGTCCTGGCCGTCGAAGTTGCCGCTGTGACCCTTGAAGCTCTTCGACGAGAAGTCGTGGTTGTCGTCGTCGTGGAAGAACGTGTAGTTCGGATAGTCGCCGCCGATCGTCCACCCGGTGAAGGCGCGCGCGCTCTCCTGGATGTCGACCTCGTTGTAGTTGGGGTTGCCGTTCTTGTCGTAAACGCCGGTCGAGAACAGCTCCATCAGCTCGCGCGCATAGTTCTCGTTGGGATCGGCGGCGATGTTCGTGTCATTGTCGAGCCAGAGGATCATCGCGGGGTCGCGGCTCATCGCGAGCAGCATGTCGCGGAACTTGCCGAGCGCGTTGTGGCGCAGCGTCCGGTTCTGGCCGTGCATCAGCTCGAGGATCTCGACCTTGTCGATGCTGGTCGCGAAGTGGTTGTGCCAGAACACTGTGAGCTTCTCGACGAGCGGCCGCTTGGTGCGCAGCATGCGCCGCACCCACCACGCGGAGAGTTTGTTCAGCCCGTCGAGGTCGACGTCGCCCGGCCACGCGTCGCTCGACTTGTCCGGCTTCAACAGCTTGTTCACCGTCCCCTGAAGGCTCCCGCCCACCGCTTTCTTCACCGCCTTGTCGGTGGCCGCGAACCCGGCGCGGCGCAGCAAGTGCGCCGCGTTCTCCTTGTTCCACTTGATGCCCATCAGTGACTCCAGAGACTCGGGGGGGTCGGGGAGAGGTCGACTCGGTGCATTGCATCGAACGGACGGTGCCCGGTCTTCAGCGCAATTCCCGGGACGCGACGATCTCCGGACTGCTCGACGGCGAGCCGCGCGTGAATGTTCGACGCGCTTTAGGAGATTCCGAATCGGAAGCGACGTGAAGCACTTGGCACGGATTGCGACGCCGTGCGGAGCCGCACGAATGGGGATGCGCGACAGCGGCCCGCGGATTCCATTACGCTGTGCGACCTCGTCGCCCCCGGAGTCCGCGCCATGCCGATCTCACGCCTCGTCGCGCTCTCGACCCGCGTGATCCTGCTCTCGACCGTCGCAGCTGCCGCATCGGCGGGCGATCGCATCACCGGTCGCATGTTCGCGACGCGCTCCGAGGTGCTGGCGCGCCACGGGATGGTGTGCACCAGTCAATCGCTCGCGACCGAGGCCGGTGTGGAGATCCTGAAGCGCGGCGGGAGCGCCGTCGACGCCGCGATCGCGGCGAACGCGGTGTTGTGCGTCGTCGAGCCGGTGAGCTGCGGCGTCGGCGGCGACCTCTTCGCGATCGTGTGGGACGCCGAAGGGAAGAAGCTCGCCGGATTGAACGGCAGCGGGCGCTCGCCGAAGGCGCTCACTCTCGAGGAGCTGAAGAAGCGCGGGCTGAAGACGATCCCGAGCCGCGGCCCGCTCCCGGTGACGGTGCCCGGCTGCGTCGACGCGTGGTGCACGCTGCACGCGCGGTTCGGGAAGCTCCCGCTCGCCGACGATCTCGCTCCGGCGATCCGCTACGCGCGCGACGGTTTTCCCGTGACCGAGCTGATCGCGTACTACTGGCAGAACGGCGCCGACGCATTGAAGGACTTCCCGAACTTCGCGCAGGAGTTCCTGATCGACGGCCACGCGCCGCGCAAGGGCGAGGTGTTCAGGAACCCGAACCTCGCGGCGCTCCTCGAGAAGATCGGGGCCGGCGGACGCGACGCCTTCTACACCGGCGACGTCGCGCGCACGATCGCCGACACCGTCGCGCGCCAGGGCGGCTTCCTCGCGGCGGAAGATCTCGCCGCGCACCACTCCGAGTGGGTCGACCCGGTGTCGACGAACTACCGCGGCTTCGACGTCTGGGAGCTGCCGCCGAACGGTCAGGGCATCGCCGTGCTGCAGATGTTGAACATCCTCGAGGGGTACGACCTGAAGTCGATGGGCTTCGGCTCGAGCGACTACCTGCACCATTTCCTCGAAGCGAAGAAGCTCGCGTTCGAGGACCGCGCGCGCTTCTACGCCGACCCGCAGCTCGCTCAGGTCCCGGTCGCGCGGCTGATCTCGAAGGAGTACGCCGCGGATCGACGCTCGCACCTCGACGAGAAACGCGCGGCAAAGACGGTGGAGCCCGGCAACCCCGCGCTCGAGCACGGCGACACCATCTGCCTGACCACCGCCGACGACGCGGGCAACATGGTCTCGTGGATCCAGTCGAATTACCGAGGCATGGGCTCCGGCATCTGCCCCGACGGACTCGGCTTCATCCTGCAGGACCGCGGCGAGCTGTTCGATCTCACCGAGGGGCGCGCGAACACCTATGCGCCCGGCAAGCGCCCGTTCCACACGATCATCCCCGGCTTCGTCACGAAGGACGGCGCGCCGTGGCTCGCGTTCGCGGTGATGGGCGGCGCGACGCAGCCGCAGGGACACGTGCAGGTCCTCGTCAACCAGATCGACTTCGGGATGAACGTGCAGGAAGCGGGCGACGCGCCGCGCGTGGTGCACAGCGGTTCCTCGGAGCCGACCGGCGAGCGCATGACGGACGGCGGCAGCGTGTCGATCGAGAGCGGCATCGCCCCCGAAGTCGTTCGCGACCTGATGCACCGCGGCCACAAGGTCACGGAGACGATCGGCGACTACGGCGGTTATCAGGCGATCCGCGTCGACCTGAAGAGCCACGTCTACTTCGGCGCATCCGAATCGAGAAAGGACGGGGCCGCTGCGGGTTATTGACGGAATCGCTCCGTCGTTGCCCGTCCGGCATCCCGCGCTACATCCGCACGCATGCTCCCCACCCACCGCCGCAGGTTCGCCGTCGCCGTCTGCGTCCCGATCGCGCTCCTCGCCGCCGGCGGAAGCGCGCACGCCGGCATCACGCTGAAGGCGGTCAAGTTCCCGGCCGGGATCTCCGGTGAATCCGGCACGACTTCGCCGCCGTCGAACGCTCCGCTTTCGCAGCGCGTCGTGTTCGAGTTCGACGACAAGCCGAAGCTCGGCGCCGACCCGGGCGCAACGCTCTCGATCCGCGTGTCCGCCACGAACGCTCTCGGCCAACCGGTCGAAGCCCGTGCCGTCGGCACGTTCGAAGTCTCCGGCAAGAAGGTCTTCTTCACGCCGCGCTTGCCGCTCGCGGAGATCGGCGCCGCGTTCGGTCCCGCTTCGAACCCGACGACCGACGCGAGCCTGCCCGGACTCCTGCCCGCGACGCGTTACGACATCGACGTCGACCTCGCGGCCGACGGGATCACCAACCTGAAGAAGGTGAAGCCCGGTCTCGCGCTGCCGATCACGTTCACCACGTCGGACGACTCGTCGCGCTGGTTCGCGAACGTCGGCTCCGCGCCGCCGAAAGACAAACCGTCGGGCGCGAAGCCGGACGATGGCGCGCAGGGCGTGCATCCGAACACGTTTTCCGACCCCGCCGCTTTGTTCGGCGCGATCGGCCCGAAGAAGCGCGCGCCGTTCCGCATCCGCTTCAAGGGCCCGCTCGATCCGTCGGCGGCGAACATCTCGCCCGACAACCTGCGCCTGCGCGCGGTGAAGAAGGGCAACGGCGCGAACATCGACGCCGTGCTTCCCGCGGACGTCGCGCTCGTCGTCAACCGGCCCGACCGCGCCGACGTGTTGATCTTCCCGCGCGGGATCCTCCCGCTCGGCCACGTCGTCGCGATCGAATGGTCGTCGAAGCTCGCGTCGCTCGCCGGAGTGCGGAAGGACTCGAGCGCCGCGGCCGCCAAGTTCTTCGAGACGTCGCGTTTCCGCGTCGCGCACGATCCGCAGGTCGGTCCATCGATCCTCGACCAGCTCGACGAAGAGTTCACGGACACTCAGCATCAGGACATGACGATCTCCGCGAACGGCATCGCGCCGGCCGCGTGGGACGCCGGGAACAGCGGCGCGCTGCGCGCGACGTTCGGCTTCGGCGGCGACGGATCGATCGGCCGCTTCGAGCCGCCGAACTCGGTGCACACGATCCAGCTCGACACCGACTCGCAATCGTTCCCGCTCCTCGACGGCTCGACGCCCGACGCGGCGCCGGGCACCGTCGTCACCGGCGGCGTGTTCTCGTTCTCGAGCTTCCACGTGCCGCCGAACGTCACGCTCGTGGTGCGCGGGTCGCGGCCGGTCGTGTTCGCGTGCACTGGCGACTGCACGATCGAGGGACGCATCGACGTGCGAGGCGCGAACGGCGCCGACGACGTCACGTTCGATTCCGCGATCGCCCGCGTCCCGGGCGGCAGCGCGGGCCCCGGCGGCGGCCGCGGCGGCGACGGACATCCGGTGGTCACCACGATCGGCTCGACGTTCCTCCAAGGGATCCAGACGCCGCAGTTCGGACAGAGCGGTTTCGGCCCCGGCAACGTCCCGGGCGGCGGCGGTGGCGGCGGCCAGAGCGGCTGCACGCTGCCGTGGGCGCCGTTCACCGGCGATCCGGCCTGTGGGAACTCGAGCGCGGCGGGCGACGGGAGCCACGGCGCGGGCGGAGGAGGCGGCTCGTTCCAGACGTTCCTGCCGACCGCTCCCGAGAACATCGCCGTGCGCGTGTCCGGCCGGCACGGCGGCGTCGGCATCGGCGATCAACTCCCGATCGCCTTCGATCCGACAGCGCCGATCCCTGCGGAGCCCACGGCCTATGACGGCGTCACGGCGAACGCGGTCGCGCGACCGAACCCGAATCCGACGTTCGCGGAAGCAGTCGCGGGCGGGCTCGTCTTCGATCGCCCACCGACCACGCTCGACACGAACTCACAGTGGGCGACGACGAAGCACGTCCTGTTGTTCGGCAACGCGGGACCCGCGGTCTTCTCGGATGCCGATCCCGACAACGACTTCATCGGACCGGGCGGCGAGGTGAAGCAACTCATCGGCGGGCAAGGCGGCGGCGGGGGGGGCAGTCGCACCGAAGGCCTCTCGCAGACCTGCAAGCCGGTGGTCTTCGACACTCTCCACCTGCCGTTCACGACGTTGGATGCCCGCGGCGGCAGCGGCGGCGGTGCCGGCGGCGGCATCCTGGTCCAGTCGCTCGGCAGCATCGTCGTGACCGGAGAGATCCTCGCGACCGGCGGGCACGGCGGCGGCGGTGAGATGACCGGCCTCTCGAGCCGCGGCGGCGCCGGCGGCGGCGGCTCCGGAGGCGCGGTCCTGCTGCAGTCGGCGGTCAACGTCACGATCGTCGAGGACGCGAACGAGCCGAGCACGTTGATCGACGTCTCCGGCGGCTGCGCGAACGACGCTGCATTGCTCAGCTCGAGCTCCGCGTCCGGCACCACGGGCGGCGACCAAGGCGTGATCCAGGTCGGCGACGGCGGCCCGGGCGGGCCGGGGCTCGTGCAGATCCAGGTGCCGCCGGGCGCGGCCGACCTCGTCGACGAATCGCTCGTGAAGGCGAAGATCGTGCGCTCCGTCAGCTCGATCATCTGCGTCCTCGAGGAGACGATCGACCCGATCGTCCCGCGCGCGGCGACGCCGGCGCCGTTCACGTCTCAGTCCGGCGCGCTGTCGACGTGGTACGACCTCGGCGCGGTTACCACGAAGTTCCGCCCGTCGATCCAGACCTCGGTCGGCGCGCTCGCGGGCCCGCTGTTCGGCATCCCCGGACAGGGTCCGTTCTTCAACGGCACCGATGCTTCGGGCTTCGTCGAGACGGACGCGAGCGGCGCGGTCGTCACGCCGGACGACAATCACTTCCGCGTCGAGTCGCCCGACCTCGGGATGCAGGACTTCATCCCGAACGGGCCGACGTGGTTCCAGAACGTGCGGATCCTCTTCCAGGGCGCCGACGAAGACGCCGCGAACCCGGGCTCGCCCGACCTCGCGACCGCGACCGCGTTCGTCGGCGACCCGACGACGTTGAACGGCAAGCGGTTCGTGCGCTTCTCCGTGACGTTCGACATCGCCGTCGGCGTGCCGTTCACGCGCTCGCTCACCGTGCCGCGTCCGCAGGTCGACTTCCTGAAGCTGCCGTTCCGCTGGTGACGCGCCGCCGCGCGGCCGCGCGCTCCGGTCAGCCTCGGGCCGTGACGCGCACCAGCGTCGAGTCGGGGAGGTTCGGCGTCGGGATGATCCACGCCGGGCGCTGCGGTGGCGAGCCGCCGAGCTCGGGCAGTCCGTCGCGGAACGCGACGACGGAAAACGCGATCGGGTCGTCCCCCTCGATCTCGAACTCCGCGTCGAACCCGTCGAGCGGCGGCCCTTCGTAGAGCACGCCGCCGCCCGATCGAAACGGCGCGTCCACGCCGTCGAGCCGCGTGAGCCGCGCAGCGCGTCCGCCGGCCGCCTCGATGCAGATGCGCCGCGTGCCCGCGCCGGGGACGACGCGCACGCGCACCGCTCGCAGCAGCGCCGCGCCCGCCGCGCCGGCGGCCGGCGTCACGGTGACCACGGCCGGCGGGATCGGCAGCCACTCCGCGTCCGCGACGAGCAGCTCACGATCGCCGAGGAACGGCAGGAAGTCGCGCAGCGAGCGCCGCTCCGCCTCCCCGCGCAGGAACTGCGCGGTCCACTCGTCCGGCTCCGCGTCGAAGCTCGCGAACGAAGCGGTGCCGAGGTCGGAGTCGCATGCATAGAAGAGGTTGTCCTGCAGCGGCCGATGTTCGTCGACGCCGCGGTTCCAGGTCGCGGGCGCGAGGACGAGCACGCCCGCGCCGCCCGCCGCGACGGGCACGAGTCGGCGCGCCGCCGACGCCGCGTGCGCGAGCAGCGGCGCGTGGAGGCCGAGCGCGACGGCGAACAGCGCGGCGACCGCGGGCGCCTTCGACAGCGTGAGCGCCTCGAACAGGTGCCACGGCAGCGCGAGCAGGAGCAGCGACGCCGGCAGTACGAGCAGCGCCTCGAGCGCGAAGCCAGCGGGACGCGCCGCGAATCGATCGCGGCGCAGATGGCGCAGGAGCAAGCCCAACGATCCGAACACGACCGGCCACGTGAACGCGTAGCTCCCGCCGGGCAGCAGCTTCGCCACGAAGCAAAGGAGCCCCGCGGCGACGCAGAGACCTCCGGTCCACGTCGCGTCGACGCGCGTCGCCTCCCCGAACATCGAGCCGATCGCGCAATGCACGCCGACCGCGACGAGCAGCACGCCGAGCATGAATTCGCCGCCGTCGTGGAGCAGCGCGACGCGATCGGCCGCGTCCGCGGCCGGATCGGGGCACACGAACTGCGCGACGAAGTATGCGACCGACGCCGCGGATCCGATCGACACGAGCTGCGCGCCGATGCCGCGTCCCACGCGCACCCACGACGCGCGACCGTGCGCCATGCCGACGACGAGCGCCGTCGCGAGCAGCGCGAACGCCCCGAGCGCGAGCGGCCAGCACCACGCGGCCGGGTAGTGGACGACGAACGCGCGCGCGACGCTGAAGTAGATCGCGTTCGTCCGATCGTCCGCCGCACGCGGCTCGATCGGCGCCGCGGCGAGTCGTCGCGTGATCGCGAGCGCGGCGTCGCCGTCCTGCTGGAGGCTGCCCGCGTCGAGCGCGTCCGGCGCGTCGAGCGCCGTGTGGTAATGCGAGAGCCCGCCGATGAACGCGAAGTTCAACCCTTCGAGCGCGGCGTGGCGGAAGATCGTGAAGTCGGTGTCGTTCGGCAGCCGCTGGTACACGTCGAACGTGAGCGAGTTCGCCATCGGGTCGCGCGCGGCGGCGGCGTAGGCGGCGATCAGCTCGGAGTTGCCGCCGCTCGTCTCGAACATCACCGACGGCCCGCGGTGCCCGCGCGCCTCGAAGTTGAGGACGATCGGGTCCTCCG
>CAZBOK010000053.1:0-16773 GCA_964493525.1 uncultured Phycisphaeraceae bacterium
GCGGCCCGGTCGCACCGGGCGGACCTTGTGCGCCCGTCGCGCCGGTCGGACCGGGATCGCCTTGCGGACCTTGAGCGCCCGGCGGCCCGGTCGCACCGGGCGGACCTTGTGCGCCCGTCGCGCCGGTCGGACCGGGGTCGCCTTGCGGACCCGTCGCGCCTTGCGGACCGGTCGCACCCGGCGGACCTTGTGCGCCCGTCGCGCCGGTCGGACCGGGGTCGCCTTGCGGACCCGTCGCGCCTTGCGGACCGGTCGCGCCCGGCGGACCTTGTGCGCCCGTCGCGCCGGTCGGGCCGGGGTCGCCTTGCGGACCTTGAGCGCCCGGCGGCCCGGTCGCACCCTGCGGTCCCTCGTTCGTGTTCGACGGCACCTTCACCGGATCGATGATGAGCCGCGGCGGCGGACCGCGGCGCGCGCCCTCGCGGCTCGCGATCGCGACGCGCGCGTCGATGCTCGACAGCGCGATCCCGCGATTCGCGCGCGTCCCGTTCATCCATTCCTTCACGAGTCCGGTGACGTCGACCGCCACCGCGCCGTGTTCGTTCGCATCGAGCACGAGCGCGACTCCGGCCGGCACGTCCGCGATGCGCGGCACCGCGAACGCCTTCACGTGCTCCTCCCACGCGTCGATCACCGCCGACGCGCGGAGCGTTCCGGGCGCGCGGACGCGGTCAATCCACAACCAGAGCTGCGCCTGCTGGACATCGTCCGCGGTCCACTCGCTCGGGATCGTGTCGAGGTCGAACTGCAACAGCGCGAGGCCGTCGCCTCCGACGGGCAGCAGGGTTCCCTTCCCGTGACTCGCACTCACCTTCGCGGCGACCCTCGCATCGCGGACCAGGCGTGCCTCGCCCGCGCTCGCGGTCGTCGTGAGTGCGATCCCCGCCCCGATCAAAAGGGCGATTCGGACCATCAGATCCACTCCGTTCCGATGACTCATCGAGTCCGCGCGAAGCGGCTCTTGAGGCAGATCACCCCGAGGTCGGGCGATCGCGGGCGCGTCAGTCGCGACGTTGCATGCGCCAGCAGCGGTGCGGCCGGCGGTCTTTGAAGTCTTCCGGGAGGGTCGCCGCGGTGATCTCGCGGATCGCGAGTCCGTCGAGCCCGTCGGTGGAGAGCTCGAAGCCGCGCTGGTTCGTGCTGAACCAGAGGATGCCGCCCGCTTCGAGCAGCGCGTGGCACGCGCGGATCAACGAAGGATGGTCGCGCTCGACGACGAAGTCGTGGTCCATCCCCTTCGAGTTCGAGAACGTCGGCGGGTCGCACACGATCCGCGAGTAGCGGCGCGGCGATGCCGGAGCCTCGAAGAGGAACCGCAGCGCGTCGGCGCGGACGAGGCGATGGCGGTCCGCCGGCGTCGTGCCGTTCAGCGTGAGGTTGCGCGCCGCCCAGTCGAGGTAGGTGTTCGAGAGGTCGACGGTCGTCGTGGTGCGTGCGCCGCCGGCGATCGCGGCGACGGTGAACGACGCGGTGTAAGCGAAGAGGTTCAACACGTCCGCGCCGGCGCATTCGGCGCGCACCAGGCGGCGCGTCTCGCGGTGGTCGAGGAAGAGCCCGGTGTCGAGGTAGTCGGAGAGGTTCACCTCGAAGCTCAGGTCGCGCTCGCGAACGACCCGCACGACGCCGCGCTCCGCGAGGCGCGTGTACTGGCCCTCGCCCGACTGGCGGTCCTTCTGCCGCTCGCGGCGCTTCACGTGGATGCGATCGGCCGGCACCTCCAACCCCTGCGCGACGGCGTCGAGCGCGCTCGCGACGAACGCTTCCTCGGCGGCCGGCGTCTCGTCGCGCGTGCGGCGCATCGTCCAGACCACGGCGTCGCCGTCGTACCAGTCGACGATCAGCGGATGGTCGGGGAGGTCCTTCTCGTACACGCGCCAACAGGTGACGTCGGTCCGACGCGCCCACTTGCGCAGGTGGCGCTGGACCTTGGCGAGTCGATTCGCGAGCGGGGAGTCGGAAGGCACGGCGCGCCGTTGTAGCGCAAGCGAGCGACGATCGCGCTCGCGTCGCGCGCGCCGTCCGCAGTGGCTCCGGTTGACGTCCTCTCCGCAGTCTGTTCGATTCGCGGGCATGCCCCGCCGTCCGCGCTACCCCGGCACCCATCCGCGTCGCTTCGAGCAGAAGTACAAGGAGCTCGATCCGGCGCGCTTCCCCGACGAGTCGGCGAAGGTGCGCGCGCGCGGCGCGACGCCGGCGGGGACGCACGTGCCGGTGCTGCTGCAGGAAGTGCTCGCCGCGCTCGCGCCGCGGCCGGGACAGGTCGCGCTCGACTGCACGCTCGGCCACGGCGGACACGCGGAAGCGCTGCTCCGCGCCGTCGCGCCCGATGGCGGCGTGGTCGGCATCGATCGCGACCAGGACGAGATCGAGCGCACGACCGCGCGGCTTGCGGCGCTCGGTTTCGCGCCGCCTTCGTTCGTCGCGCGCGCCGCGAAGTTCGCGGGGGCGAGCAAGGTGCTGCGCGTGATCGGACTCGAGACCGTCGACCTCGTGCTCGCCGACCTCGGCACGTCGTCGATGCAGATCGACCGCCCGGAGCGCGGCTTCTCGTTCAAGAACGACGGACCGCTCGACATGCGGATGGATCGCACGCGCGGAGCGACCGCCGCGGAGTGGCTCGCGGACCAGGATGCCGCGACGATCGCCGACGCGCTGCGCGAGCACGGCGACGAACCGGACGCCGACGAGATCGCCGCGGCGATCGAAGCGCGCGCCCCGACGACGACGCGCGAGCTGGTGCTGCACGTGCTGCGCGCGAAGGGGCTCGAGGGTTGGGAGCGCGACGACCCGCACGAGCTGCATCCCGCGGCGCGGACGTTCCAGGCGCTGCGCGTCGTCGTCAACGCGGAGGACGAGCAGCTCGACCAGCTCCTGCGCGATCTGCCGTGGCTCCTCGCGCCCGGCGGGCGCGCCGCGATCATCGCGTTCCATTCGGGCGAATCGCGCCGCGTCGCCGCATCGTTCGCGGCGGGGAAGGAGGCCGGCTGGTTCGCGGAAGCGGCGACCGAGCCGGTGAAGCCGACGCCGGACGAGATCCACGCGAACCCGCGAGCGCGCTCGGCGCGTCTGTTCACCGCCGTGCGATCAGATTGACGCGCGCTCCAGGGCGGCCACGACCTTCTTGCCCTTTGTGTCCGGCGCGTCGTCGTCGGCCCAGTCGACCGGGACGTCCGGCGTGATGCCGTCGATCTCGGGCGAGCCGTCCTTGCGCAGGCGCGCGGAGTCGGGCATCGCGACCGTGAGCCCCGAGTGCGTGAGCTCGCACGGGACGCCGCCGTTCGTGTACCCCTGGCCCGCGCCCATCGTCTTCGAGCCGACGATCGTCGCGGCGCCGTTGTCCTGCAGCATCGCGGCGAACGCTTCGGTTGCCGACGCGGAGAAGCCGTCGACGAGCACGAACAGCGGCCCGGTCCACGCGCCGGCGCGCGGCCGATAGATGCGCGTGCCGAGCTCGTCCTCGACGTCGTCGGGCCAGAGCGGTTCGCGGATCGCGTCGCCGGCGTAGAGCAACGGTTCGACCGGCGCCGTCGCATCGGTCCACACGCGGTCGCGATCGACCGGCCGCTTCGCTTCGGCGAGGCAGGCGGCGATGCGATCGCGCTCGGCCTCGAGCAATGCGCGCGTCGAAGCGCGGAGGTCGGTGCGTGCGAGCAACGCTGCCGTCTGCTTCGCCGCGTCCTCGAACTGCTCCACCCAGTGCGGGTGCCGGATGAACGCCACGCGCGGCGGCGCGAGCGGCTTCGCGGTGAAGACGCGCGCCGCGGCGTTCGCCCACGAGGTGCCGCCGCCGTTCCTGGTCACGTCGACGAGGATCGCGTCGACCGATTTCGCGCGCAGCTCGTCGACGCGCGCGGCGAGTCGGTCGAGCAGCGCGTTCGCGACCTCGTCCTGGAACGCGGACTCGTCATCCGGCCGCCACGGACCCGTGCGCGAGTCGCGGAACTTCGGCCACAGGAGCGCCGCGGTCGCGCGGTAGCGCTGCGGGCGGAAGTCGGCGATCCGCACGACGCCGACGCGCTTGCCGTTCGCCAGCGTGAGGACGCCGGCCTGGAACGGGGCCGGGGAGACGACGGGCAATCGCTCGAATCGCGCGCCCGCGCCGAAATCGATGCGAAAGCCGGTGCGGCCGTCCTGGTACCCGAGCGCGTCGAGCGCGGCGTCGGTGGGGCGGGGCGGCACGCGCGGGCCGTCGTTCGAGCTCGAGCGGAACCAGCGGACGAGCCGCGCGTGGAGCGAGGCGTCGTCCTGCTCCACGCGGAAGTGCGGGTCGTGGAACGCGGCGATGAAGTCCTGAATCGCGTTCTTCGCGACGGCGCTCGATTGCGCGGACTCGAGGGCGGCGAGCGTCTCTCGATGCAACTGCGGCAGATCGAGCTTCCAGCGCATCACGGCCCAGTCGAGGTTCGCGTAGGTGCGCGCGACGTGCGCCTCGAGCTGCGCGAAGTCCGCGCGCCACGCGCTGCCGTCGTACGTCGACCGCTCCCACGTCTCGAGGGCGGCGATCCCGACGAGGAGCGTGCCGATGATCCACGACGCGATGCGGGCGGAGCGATGCATGGGGGCGCGAACTTATCGAATCGTCGGGCGCTACGCTCTCGCGCAGCGCTGACGCCCACCGTCCGACGTCGCCGAGAGGCAGGAACCCATGTCGTCCGAACCCGAGCTCGACCGCCGGCCGATCGCGAGCCGCGATCTGCCGGTGTTCCGCGCGCTCGCGGGGCGGCTCGCGGCGGCCGGCGCATCGCCGAACGCGATCTCCGGCATCGGCATGATCGGCGGCATCGGCGCGGGCTGCGCGTTCGCGGCGAGCGAAGGTTCGGCGCACGCGCGCGCGTGGCTCGTCCTCGCTGCGGCGCTGATCCAGTTCCGGCTGCTGTGCAACCTGCTCGACGGGATGGTCGCGGTCGCGCGCGGCGTCGCGTCGAAGGTCGGCGAGCTGTGGAACGAGATCCCGGACCGCGTCTCCGACGCGGCGACGCTGATCGGCGCCGGCGCCGCGCTCGGTTCGCGGCCGGCGCTCGGGTACGTCGCCGCGTGCGTCGCCCTGTTCGTCGCGTACGTGCGGGCCGCGGGCAAGAGCGCGGGCGCGAAGAACGAGTTCTGCGGTCCGATGGCGAAGTCGCAGCGCATGGCGACGATGACGTTCGCCGCGCTCGCGGCGGCCGTCGCGCCGGACTTCCACGTCGACGTGCCGCGCGCCGGCTCGCTCGGTTGGGTCGGCGTCGCTCTCGCGATCGTCATCGTCTTCGGGCTGTTCACCGCGGCGCGGCGCATCGCGCGCATCGCGGCGGCGCTGCGGGGCCGCGCATGAGCGCCGTCTTCGCGCAGCCGGTCACGCTCTGGATCACGCTGTTCGCCGCCGCCGCGCTGATCGCGGCGCCGTTCGTGATCGATCGCTTGAAGAGCGCGGGGAAGACCAGCGAGAAGCTCGACGCGGAACTGCGCGCGCGTTGGACGACGTGGTGCGTGCTGGTGCCGCTGATGTTCGGCCCGGTGCTGCTCGGGCGCGTGACGACGATCGTCGCGGCCGCGATCCTCGCGCTGCTCTGCTACCGCGAGTATGCCCGCGCGACCGGCCTGTTCCGCTCGCGGTCGGTCAGCGTCGTCGTCGTCGCCGGAACGCTCTTCGCCGCGTGGACCGCGCTGTCGCGGTGGTACGGCATGTTCATGGCGCTCGCGCCGCTCGTGCCGTGCGTGCTCGCCGCGATCGAGATCCTGAAGGACGAGCCGAAGGGATACGTGCAGCGCGTCGCGCTCGGCATCTTCGGGTGGCTCTACTTCGGCTACGGGTTCGCGCACGTCGGCTTCTGCGCGAACGACCCCGCCGGCCGACCGCTCCTGCTCGCGCTGTTCACCTGCGTCGAGTTGAACGACATCGCCGGGTACCTCGTCGGCAAGCCGCTCGGCAAGCGGAAGCTCGTGCCGAACACGAGCCCGGGAAAGACGGTGGCCGGCGCGCTCGGCGCGTTCGTCATCACGACGCTCCTCACCGCGCTGCTGATGCACTTCACGTTCGCGGGCACCGGCGTCGACTCGATCGGCAAGCTGCTCGTGCTCGGCGCGCTCGTCGCCGTCGGCGGCGGGCTCGGCGACCTGATGCTGTCGTCCGTGAAGCGCGACGTCGGCATCAAGGACTTCGACGCGACGCTGCCCGGCCACGGCGGGCTGCTCGACCGCTTCGACAGCCTCGTGCTCGTGCTGCCCGCGGCGTTCCACTTCCTGCGGTACTTCGACGCGATCGCGACGTGAACGAGCCGCCGCAAGGGATCGATCCGTTCCGCCTCGAGCCGGCGAGGGATCTCGGGATGCCGCTCGACCAACGCGCGCGATCGTTGCGCCGCGAGGTCGGTCTGGTCGACACGATCCTGCACGCGCTGTTCTGGGGACTCGTGCGGATCTGGCTGCGCGTGTGGCATCGGCTGCGGATCGACGGACGCGAGCGCCTGCCGGCGCGGCTCCCGTTCATCTTGGTCGCGAACCACTCGAGCCACGTCGACGTCTTCGCGCTCGGCGCGGCGCTGCCGGCGCGGCAGCGGCTCCGGCTGTTCCCGGTCGCGGCCGGCGACGTGTTCTTCGAGACGCCGGTGACGGCGCTGTTCTCCGCGTTCGTGCTGAACGCGCTGCCGATGTGGCGGAAGTCGGTGGGGCGCCACGCGCTCGACGAGCTGCGCGCGCGGCTCGTCCCGCGCGAAGCGGGCGGCACCGGCGGCGACGACGCGCTGATCCTGTTCCCCGAAGGGACGCGCAGCCGCACCGGCGCGATGGCGCCGTTCAAGCCGGGGATCGGGATGCTCGTCGCGGGGACGACGATCCCGGTCGTGCCGTGCCGGATCGAGGGCGCGCACGCGGCGTGGCCGCCGGGGAGGCGCCTGCCGCGGTTCGCGCGCGTGCGCGTGATCGTCGGCGCGCCGCGCGAGTTCTCCGCCGTCACGAACGACCGTGCGGGCTGGGAGAAGATCGCCGCGGAGCTCGAGTCCGCGGTCTCGTCGTTGCGCTGACCGCTCCCCGCGAGCGCTCAATTCCGCGGCTTCCGCGTGCCGATGACGGGTTTCCTCGCAACCGAACCCGGAGAGTTCGTCATGTCGCACTTCGCTCGCGTTCGCTCGGCACGTTCCGGTTGGCTCGCGGTGACGTCGGCGCTGTTCGCCGTGGTCTCCCTCGCATCGCCGACCGGCGGCGACAACCTGCTGAATCACACGTTCGCCGTCACCGGCACCGGTCCGTCGAAGTCGCACACCCACGGACTCACGATCGACGGTCAGGACGAGATCAACGGCACCGCGCAGTTCAGCGGCGGGAACTTCTTCTTCCTCACCACCGGCGGACAGAACTACCCCGGCACCTGGCACAACAACCACCACCGGGACGCGACGACGCACTCCGAGGCGTCCGCGCAGGTCGTGGTCCAGGGTGCTCTGGTGAGCGGCCACGCGACGGTTCAGAAGTTCAGCTTCAAGAAGGCCGCGGCCTACAACGCGTTCTTCGGCGGGATCCACCAGGTCAAGCTGAAGATCCGCGACGCCGGCTCGACGCTGCGGACGAAGGGCATGGCGATCTGCGGAGGCGTCCAGACCTCCTGACGCGAGCCCGTTCGATCAGCGCTGCGCGGGGATGGAGTCGACGATGCCGACGTCGATGACCTGACCGCCGCGCGTCTGCTTGCAGTGCACCGCGAACACGTTCTCGCCGCGGACGAGCACGGCGCGGAGATCCTTCGCCGGCGCGAAGTCGTCGTAGCGCTGCGTGAATCCGTCGAGCGTGAGCACCCGCACGCCGTTCACGAAGACCTCGCAGTCCTCGTCGTGATGGACGCGCAGGCGCGGTGACGACAGCGCCGACCCGTCGAACGAGAAGCGGCGGCGGATCCAGATGTCGCCGCTCGTCCACGGCGTGCCGACGACCGCGCCCGGCGTCTCGCGGGTGCCGAAGCCGCCGTTGCCGGTCTGCCAGCCCGAGTCGTCGAAGCTCGCGGCGCTCCAGCGCTCGTCGGGCTTCTCGGTCGTGTAGCGCCACGCCTGCGGCGCCGACTCCGACGTCGGAACGATCGTGCGCATGATCGGCGGAGGCGGCATCTTGCTGAAGTCGCCGCGGTTCGCGGCGGCGACGCGCTCGAGGTCGGGCTTCACGATCGCGCGGTCATACGTCAGCAGGCCGTTCGTCTCGATCTCGACGTCGGTGAGCTGCGTGTAGACGATCGCGGCGAGCCCGTCGTCCTGGTTCATCTGGTACGCGCGCTGCAGGAACGTCTCGTAGCGCGACGTGAGGTGCTCGCCGTCCGCCATCGCGGCGTAGCCCCAGTGATCGGGCTTCCACAGGTGCCCGGGGATCGCGAGGCCGAGCCCGCCGAATTCGCCGAGCATCGCGGCGCGGTGCTCCTCGCGCGGCGGCGTCGCGGGGTCCGGGTAGTTGTGGATGTCGATCACGTCGCCGCAGTTCTTGTCGGTCCAGCCGGTCGCGTTGTTCACGAGGCGCGTCGGATCGCGGCGCTTCACGTGATCCGTCAGCCGCTCGGTGTCGAACTGGCCCCAGCCTTCGTTGAACACGACCCACATCCCGATGCACGGATGCGAGCGGCGCGCGTCGATCATGCGGTCGAGCTCGCGCTCGAAGTTCGCCTTGCCGTCGGGCGTCTTGTTGTCGGCGCTCGGCATGTCCTGGATCACGACGAGTCCGAGGCGATCGCAGTGCCAGTACCAGCGGTCCGGCTCCACCTTCACGTGCTTGCGCGTCATGTTGAAGCCGAGCCGCTTCGTCATCGCGACGTCGAACTCGAGCGCCGCATCGGACGGCGCGGTGTAGAGGCCGTCGGGCCAGAACCCTTGATCGAGCGGACCGACCAGGAAGATCGGCGCGCCGTTCAGGAAGATCCGGTTCACGCCGCGCGCGTCCTTCTTCATCTCGAACCAGCGGACGGCGCAGTAGGAATCGACGCGATCGACGCGACGGTCGCCGTCGAGGAGCGCGATCTTCAACGAGTACAGGAACGGCGAGTCGGGCGACCACAGCTTGGGCGCGCCGATCGGCAGCGCGATCTTCTCGCCCGGCTTGCCGCGCGCGCAGCCGAGGACCTCGCCGCCGTCGGACACGGTGACTTCGATCGTGAGCGCGTCGCTCGACGCCGCGACGTCGACGATCGCGAAGCTCGCGGCGTGCTCGTCGGTCTCGACGCGGACGTCCGTCACGTGCGTCGCCGGCACGCGCTCGATCCACACGGTCTGCCAGATGCCGGTGGTCGGCGTGTACCAGATGCTCTCCGGCCGCTTCACCTGCTTGCCGCGCGGCTGGTCGCCGCCGTCGCTCGGGTCGAAGACGCCGACGATCAGCTCGTTCGTGCCGTCCGCGTTGAGCTGCTCCGTGACGTCCAACGTGAACGGGTCGTAGCCGCCGCGATGCGATCCGACGCGGACGCCGTTCACCCAGACGGTCGCTTCCCAATCGACGGCTTCGAAGTGCAGCAGCGTGCGACGATCGTCGTGACGCGACGCCTCGAACGTCGTGCGGTACCACGAGCGCTCGACCTGCCGGCCGATGCCGGAGAGCTGCGACTCGAGCGGGAACGGCACGCGAACGTGATCGCGAAGCGTGCGACCGAACGGCGGCGGACTCGTGCCGTCGGCGCGCGCTTCCTCCCATCCCCATTCGCCGTTCAGGCACGCCCAGTCCGCGCGGACGAGTTGCGGGCGCGGATATCGGTCGGTGTCGATCGCGCTCGCGAAGCGCGTTCTCAATGACGAGACCGGTTCGTCCCCGGCGCGCACGGTCATCGCGCAAAGCGCGCACACCAGCACTGCAATCGTCGTCTTCATGGTGCAACGAAACCGGCGCCGCGGCTCTCGCGCGCGGCGCCGGCTCCGATCGCGATCACTTCTTGTCGAGCGCGTCCTTGGCCTTGTCCGCGGCGTTGTCGACCGCGTTCTTCGCCTTGTCAGCGGCGTTCTCGATCTTGTCCTTCGCCTTGTCCTCATCGCTCTTGCTGCAGCCGAACATCGCACCGACGAGCATCAGGCAGGACAGGAGACGCAGGATCTTCATGTGGCAGTCCTCGATTGTCGCGGCAATGAAGCCGCAATGAGATTGGGAACGGAAACGCGCGAAGAGCCTAGCAGCGCCTCGCGCGTTTCCATCGCCGCTCTCACTGGAAGACGACCGAGAGGGTGTCGCTGGTGCGGAACTCGACCGAGTACTTCGGCGGGCCGCACTTCGGGGACGCGGACGCGGCCGGGATGACGTCGATGATCTGCAGCGACGCCGCGAAGCCGATCAAGGCCGGGTCGCCCGGCACGCCGAACCCGATGAGCGGAAACGGGGACGGCGAGAACGGGAGGACCAACTGCGGCGATGCTCCGAGCACGCAGCCGCCCTGGTTCGGGCAGAGCGGGATGTTCGCCGCGGCGCCGATGACCAGGATCGGTGCGTGGAGCTGAGCGACGCCGAACACGAGCTGCTGTCCGACGATCGCGACGGTGGGGCCGACGGGGGAGTCGGGTGGGAGGATGCCGAGGACCGGCTCGTTCGCGCCGCCGCAGCCGTTGTCGATCAGCGTCACGCCGCCGGGAGCGAGGCTCGAGAACAGCGAGCCGTCGACGCCGGTCGGAGATCCGTCGGTGGTCCAGGCGAGGATGTGCCGGCCCGCGAACTCGTGCGAACCCGCGGCCAGCGCGACGTCGTGCTCGACCGCCGGCGTCGTGACGATCGACACGTGCTTCTCGAAGAACGTCGCGGTCGCATCGATGCGGCAGGTGCAGCAGAACACGTCGTCGTTCTCGAGATAGCTGTAGACCCAGCGCACGCCGTCGAAGTCGATCGCGGGCGACCGCTGATCGGCCGCCGTCGAGGCGGCCTTCAGTTCACCGGCGGAGAGATCGATCGGAGCGCCGCGCGGCGTGATCGCGCCCGATTGCAGGCGCATGCCGCGTCCCATGATCTCGGAGTCGCCGTTCGCGGCGGACACTTCCTCCCAGACCACGGCGAAGTCGCGCGGCCCGGTCTGCCCGCCGCCGGGATCGAACGCCTCGGTGCCGGCGACGTCGGCCGACAGCGTCTGGTTGCCCGGCACGTTCGAGACCGTCGTGATCGCTCCGACGACGGCGCCGGCCGTGCTGATGCCGACGCACTCCACCTGGTCGTTGCCGGAGGCGTTCGGACCCGATTCCCACACGACGAGCCACGCGTCGCCGGAGCTCTTGATCGACGGCGACACGCGCGGCCGCGTCTCCTGCGTCGAGTTCTTCGCGGAGGTCAGGTTCACGACCGCGCTGCCCACGGCCGTGCCGCTGCAGGTGCGGGCGAACACGTCCGAATCGCCGAGATCGTCGACCTGCCACGTGACGAGGAATGCGTTGGTCGCGCCGTCGATCACGCCGCCGACGTCCGGCGCATGCTCGTCGAGGTTGGTCGCCGACACGGTGTAAGCCGTGCGCTGCGTCGTCGTCGAGGAGTCGCGATTGCGCGCGCGGATGTCGTCGCCGGTGCCGGCGTTGTTGCGGTCGGTCCAGACCACCTGGAACGAAGTCGGACCGGCGGCGACCGCGGGCTCGCGCGATTCCTTCGTCGTGATGTCGACCGCGACCTCGTCGAGGAACAGGCCGAGTGTGCTGTAGCGGCGCTCGATGATGTCGTGATCCGTGCCGGTCGCGGCGCGCTCGTAGGCGACCAGGAAGAAGTCGAACTCGCGGTCGTACGCGACGCCCGGGTGGGCGCAGGCGAGGCTGGATCCGTCGACGTTGAACGTCGAGATCAGCGGGTCGATCGTCACCGGGAAGCGCGCGCCGGCGAGGAAGCTCGCGGGCAACGCGAAGCGGACGCCCGACCCGTCCCACTCGGAGCGGCGCGCGATCGTGCGGCCGGCCGCGTCGACGATCGTCGCGTCGCCGTACTCGACGTGACCGAGGTCGCCGGCGTCGAAGCGCAGTCCGTTCGCGCCGCGCGCCGCGGGCAGATCGGTCGCGACCTTCACGCGCAGCGAGAAGTCGCCGTCGGCCGGACGCGCGGCGAGCACGAAGCTCTGCTCCACGTGATCCGGCGCGAGGTCGTACACCTCGACCAGCCCGCCGCGCGTGAGCGAGACGCGGTTGCCGTCCAGCGCGATCGGCGCCGTGATCGGCGCGGCGACGTCGAACGAAAGCGGCGTGTGCTGCTGCGCGCGTTCGCCGAACAGCGGGAAGTAGGTCACGCCGTCCGCGGCGAACCGCATCTTGTAGTTCGTGCCCAGCGCCCACAGGGCGCCGTCGTCCGCGCGGTCGAACAGCACGGTGGGCGGCGCCGCGGTGAGCGCGGGGAACTGCGGAAGGGCGGGCGGCGCGCACAGCGCCGCGAGGAGCAGGGGTGCAAGGGGCATCGGTCGTTCTCCGTCGTGGTTTGACGGAGGGACGCGAACGAGCTCCGGGAACCGACGCGGATTCCGGCCGAGAGGCCGCCGGTGGGATCAGGGGCCGGTGTTCGTCCCGGCGCCCAGGTCGATCTTGGTCTTGCCGCCGATGACCGGGGTCGTGATCGAGATCGTGTCGTTGCCCTTGCCCGTGTTCACGACGAAGTCGCCGCCGCAGTTGATCGTGGCGATGCCGATGGCGTTGTCGCCGTCGCCGAGCGCGAAGCGGACGTCGCCGGTCACGGTGGCGACGCCGGACATCGCGATCGAATCGGCGTAGGCGTCGCCGAACGCGGAGAGCGATCCGAAGCTGCCGGCCGTGGTGGTGAGCGTCAGGTCGCCTTTCCCGGCGTCGAGCCGCGTCGCGCGGTCGATGTCGACGTTGGTGAGCGTCACGAAGCACTCGCCGAATCTTCCGGTGACCACGGCGGATCCGTGCACCATCGTCTGATTCAACGTGACGTGGTTGCCGATCCCATCGTCAGCCGTGCCGACGTCGATCCGGACGTCGCGCGCGATCTCGGTGAGGCCGAGCGCGACGGTGTCGTTGCCGATCCCGCTCTTCCAGCGCAGCGACTTCGCCGAAGCGAACGAGCCGCCGTTCAACGTGCATCTGCCGTTGCCCATGCGCAGATCCACGTTCCCGGTGACCGTGAGGTTCGGGCCGAAGTTGACGGTCTCGTCGAGCTCGCCGCCGTCGAACCGGATCGATCGGTACGGTGCCGTGGTGGTGGGCGCGACGGTCAACGTCGTGAGCTCTCCGCGGGAAGCGGCGCGGACCGCTCCGCCGATTGTCGCCGTGATGACCATCGTGTTGCCCGCGCCGGTGCCGAAGCGCGTGATGCTGTCGCCGTCGATGGCGCCGAGGATGACGGCGGTGTTCGTGCCGTTCTTGCCGGAGACGCGGAGGCTCCGGCGATACTCCGTCGTGGCGGTGTCCACGAACGTGTTGATCCCGTCACCCATGTCGACGACGAATTCGCCGTGCGTCGACGAAGTGGCGCCGAGCACGATGACGTCGACCCCGGTCGAGCCGGAGATGTGCACGTTCCGATCGACGACGAGCGGTGTGAACACGAGCGTGTTCGGGGAGGATCCGGCGAACCGGAACTTCGCGTCGCGGTGCGCGACGATCCCCGTGCCGCTCGCCGAGAGCACGAAGCTCGCGCCCTTCGAAGTGCAGTTGACGTCTCGCCCGATGTCGACGTCGGTCATGATCACGAGATTGAGCGCGCCGCTCTTGCCGCCGGTGGCTCGCAAGTCGCGCCCGATGGAGCAGTCGGCGATCTCGTAGGTCTCGATCCCGCCGCCATGCTGGATCTGGATATCCCTCGTCACCTTGTCGAGCTGGATCGGCATCACCGACCCGTTCACGGTGGTGCCGACGTCGGGAACCAACCGGAAGCGGTTCGGCGGCATCCCGGTCTGGTCGATGCTGATCGAGACGTCGGAGCCCGGGCCTCTGAGCTTCAGCGTGCCGCCCTTCACGGTCGCGGTCACGTCGCCGGCAACGGCGAGCGGGGTGACGACGAGGGCGAAGACTGCGGACAAGAACCGTGTGAGGGCGGCGTTCATCGCGTTTCCGTTCGTGATGCGGATGCGGGGACCTGCTGAGTTGATTCGACGCGAGTGTCGCTCGCGGAATCGGCATCCGGACGGGAGCTGCTTGAGGGAATCGCGGCGGCGCGAGCGCCGCGCTCCGATCACGGACCGCTGTTCATGCCGCTGCCGAGGTCGATGTCGGTCGCACCACTGATGTTCGGCGTCGTGATCGAGATCGTGTCGTTCCCGTTGCCCGTCCGCACGATGAAATCGCCGCCGCAGTCGATCGTCGCGATCGCGATGTTGTTGTTCCCGTTCCCGAGCAGGAACGACGTGTTCTTCGCCGTGGTGACGGTCCCGGTCAGCGTGTACTTGTCGATCTCGTTCGTCCCCAGGCACGTGAGGCTCTTGAACGTGCCCGAGTTGATGCCGACCGTGTTCGCGCCGCGGCCGAGGTCGAGGCGTGCGTCGCCGCCGACCGTGAGGCTCGTGAGCGTGACGTTGCATCGATTGAGGTCGCTCAGGATCGAGAGAGCGCCGTCGACGCGCGTTCCGATCAGCTGCAGCACGTCTGGAGTCGCGCTCGGGGAGCTGCCGAGATCGATGCTGCAGTTCTTGTCGACGTGCGTCGCGTCAAATTCGATCGAGTCGAGGCCCGGACCGGCCGTGACTTTGAGCGACCGAGTTCGAGCGAATGCGCCGCCACTGATCGTGTTGTCGCCGGCCCCCAGGCGCAGGTCGACATCGCGATCGAAGGTGGTGTTCGGTCCGAAGTTGACCGTGTCGCCCCCGTCGCCGCCGTCGAAACGGAGACTCTTCCACGGCGTGGTCGTCGACGGAGCGACGGTCAGCGTGCTGAGCTCGCCGCCGGACGTCGCACGGACCGAGCCGCCGATCTCGGCGGTGAGCACGACGGTGTTCCCGTCGCCGTGCCCGAACAGGACGCTGAGATCCCGATCGAGCTGACCGGTCACCACGGCCGTGTTCGTCCCGTCTCCCCCGGTGATCTTCAAGTCACCGCGGTACTCGTTCGAACTCGTGTCCACGAACGTGTTGATCCCCTCCCCGAAGTTCACGCGGAAGTCCCCCTTCACCTTCGTGTTCGGGGCGAGAACGACGACGTCCGTGCCGTCGGCCGAGTCGATGCGGACATCGCCGCCGACGACGGTGGAGTTGAGCACCGTCGTGCTGTTGCCGACGCCGCCGCACTTGAACTTGATGTTCCGCTTCACCGACCCCGGGGCCGTGGAGAGCACGGAACTGCCGGCCGTGGCCTTGAATGAAATGTCCCGCTTCACCTTCATCGATCCGATGAATCCGACCACGAGGCCATCCGGGGCGGAGCCGTTGACGCGAAGATCGCGGGCGATGACCGAGTCCTCGATCATGTAGGAGCCGCCGCCCGCGGTTTGTTGGATCCGAAGATCGCTCGTCACGTTGTTGAACACGGACGCAGTCGATGACCCGTTCACCGTCGTGCCCACCGCGGGAGTGACCCGGAATTTCGTGCTCGGGAGCCCGGTCTGATCGATGGTCACGTCGATCATGGCACCGGTGCTCGACAGCTTCAGCGAACCACCGCTCACGCCGACCGCGACGTCGTCGGCGTGAAGCGTTCGAGCTGTGAGGAGAAAGAAGGGGATGAGCAGCAGGGCGCGCACGAGCATCGAGTCCTCCGAATCGAGCGATCGCGCGAATCCTATCGGGAACCCGTCCGAACCCGCCGAACTCCGACCGGCGCTGGCGAAGGGAGATCTCCCGTCCGTGGCCGCGCTCGCGCCGCGCGTCGATCGAATGCAGAAAGCGTGCGCATGGATCGCCGTGGATCGCGTCGGAGCTCGAGGAGCGCGTCGAATGCGTGGATGCTCGATCCGCCGGACGGCCTGCGTTGGCGGATTCGCCGCCTGCGGGAGAGTGCGCTCGCGCGCGACGCGAAGTGGCACGTCCGGTGCACACCGTCATGGACGCGCACGCGACGCCAGCCCTTCTCCACGTCTCGATGCGCATGCCACCCGGAGAAGCAGCGCGGAGATCCAGACATGAAGCGTCAACAGAACAGTTCCAGCCGTCGCGTGTCCAAGCAAGGCGCCGCCGCATCGACCAAGCGAACCAGCTCGTCGAAGCAGGGCGGCCGTCGGACCACGTCGACGTCGAAGGCGTCGCGTGCCCCGTCGTCACAGAGCCGCGGCGGCGACCGATCCGACTCCTCGAAGTCCGAGTACCGCGACGATCGCGATCGCGGCTTCGCGTCGACGAGCCGTGACGGTCGCGGGCGCGACGACGATCGATCGGGCAACGGCAGTCGCTTCGGCGAGTCCCGCTCGAACGACTCCGAGTCGCGAGGTTCGCAGCGCGGGTCCGACGAGCGCGGCGCGCGGGGTTCGCAGGACAACCGGTCGCGCGACTTCGATCGCGACGAGAATCGTTACGGATCCTCGCGCGACGATCGTTCGAGCCGCGGCTCGAGCCGGGACGAAGGCGGTCGCGAGTCGAACAGCGGTCGCACGAACGGCGATCGCACGAACAGCGGATTCTCGAACGGCGGATCGCGGTCCGAGCGCGACACGTCCGATCGTGGCTCGTCGGACCGCGGTCGCGACGACTACGGCTACACGACGCGCGGCTCCGACTCCGACCGCAACGAATCCGGTCGCGGTGACGGGAACCGCGAGCGCGACGAGCGCGACTCCGGTCGCTCGGATCGCTCGGATCGCTCGGATCGCTCGGATCGCTCGGATGAGCGCGGAGGCCGCGAGTTCGACTCCGAGTCGAACGACCGCGGCGCTCACGGGCGCTTCGATCGCGGCGACGAGGATCGCGATTCGCGCGATTCGCGCGAGGACGAGCCGCGGCACTCCGGCGCC
>CAZBOK010000054.1:0-16664 GCA_964493525.1 uncultured Phycisphaeraceae bacterium
GCTCAGATCGTCAGGCCGCGACGGTTCTGACGACGAGGAGCAGGGTGACGATCACGACGATGAGCAGGAACACCAGCATCCGGCTCGAACGCGCGGAGCGCTCGATCAGATCGGTGACCTGGCGGTCGTGCGCGGCCTGGCGCTCCTTCATTTCGGCGAGCAACGCCTCCTGCCGTTGCGCGGAGCGCGACTCGAGTTCGTTCACGCTCCCCTTCACGTCGGTGAGCGCGCTTCCCAACTGCTCGCGCGCCTCGCGCGCGAGGCGCTCCGTCTCCGCCGCGGCCTGCGTCTGCTCGGCGACGTGCTGCTCGAGCTTCGTCAACGCTGCGGGCAGCTCGCCGACCCGCGTGGCGAGATCCTGCGTCGAACGATTCTGCTCGTCCAGCGCGCGCGAGATCGACGCCAGCAGCTCGAGACCGAGGCGCTGCGACTCCGGGACATCCTTCACCAGCTCCGGGATCCGCTGCACGGTGGTCATCAGCTCGGAAGAGTGCTTGTGCTGCTCGTCCAGCTTGCGATCGATGCCGGTCAACACCGACGAGATCCCCTGGAAGCCCTGCGTCAGCTTGAGCGCGAGCTCCTCTTCCTTCGTCATCGGCTTCGACGGCACCGGCGGGCCGGACGCCGGCGCGGGCGTCTCGAGCGGCGTCGGCGGCGCCTTCGGCGTGATCGGCGCGACGAACGCCGTCTCCGGCACGTCGGACGCGAGCGCGATCTCGTCGACGTCGTTACCGTTCGCGCCGTTCGTGTCTCCCGCCGTCGGCTCGGACGGGTCCTCGAGGCGCGCCGTGTCGAGGCGGCGCGACTCCGTCTCGCGGCGGCTCGAGCGATCCGATCGATCCGCGCGCGCGCGCTTGTTCGCGGCTCCGTTGTCGTCGGCGCGGCCGAACAAGCGGGCGAAGAATGACTTCATGACCATGGGGCGACCTCCATCCTGATGGCGCGCGGGGGAGCGAGCGGCGTCGAATCGGCTCGGCGCGGCGAACATACCCGAATCGATCCGGACCTCAACTCGGCGGACGTTTCCCGCGCGGATTCGCCGGGTGCGAGGCGCTCGGCGCCGCGCTCCCGGTCCGTGCGAGCCCCTCCCCACGTTGGGATTCGCGGAGACATCGCAATATCTTGGCGAGCGATGAACGGATCGACCGCGTTCCTCCTCGCGCAGGACGTCGCGCGCGCCGTCGCCGCGGCCGGCGGTCGCGCATTCCTCGTCGGCGGAACGGTGCGCGACCGGCTGCGCGGAATCGAGCCGCGGGATCACGACCTCGAGGTGTTCCGACTCGCGCCCGACGCGCTGGCGGCGACGCTCGGCGCGATCGGGAAGGTGGACGACGTCGGCCGCTCGTTCGGGATCCTGAAGGTGACCCGCGACGGGACGACGGTCGACGTCGGGCTGCCGCGCCGCGACAGCAAAGCGGCGTGCGGCCACCGCGGCTTCGACATTCACGCCGATCCGAACCTTTCGGAGCGGGACGCCTGCGCGCGGCGCGACCTGACGATCAACGCGATCCTCGAGGATCCGCTGACCGGCGCGATCGTCGACCCGTTCGACGGTCGCGGCGACCTGCGCCGGCGGCTGCTGCGGCACGTGACCGAAGCGTTCGACGAGGATCCGCTGCGCGCGCTGCGGGTGGTGCAGTTCGCGGCGCGCTTCGAGTTCGCGATCCACCCGGACACCGCCGCGCGGTGCCGCGGCCTCGACCTCCGCGAGTTGTCGCGCGAGCGCGTGTTCGAGGAGCTGAAGAAATGGCTCGCGGCCGCGCGCCCGTCGGCAGGCATGCATGCGCTGGTCGAGACCGGCGCGCTCTCGATCCTGCCCGAGCTTGCCGCGCTGCGCGGCGTCCCGCAGGACAACGGCTGGCACCCCGAGGGCGACGTCTTTCGTCACACCGCGCTCTGCCTCGACTTCGCGGCGAGCGTGAGGGACGACGCGCCGCGTCCGCTCACGATGATGCTCGCGGTCCTGTTCCACGACCTCGGCAAGGCGACGACGACGCGACTCGATCGCGGCCGCTGGCGCGCGCTCGGCCACGACGAGGCGGGCGCGTCGCTCGCGCGCACCGCGATGGAGCGGCTCACGAACGAGTCGGACCGGATCGCCGAAGTCGAACTGCTGGTGCGGCTGCATCTGCGTCCCGGACAGCTCGCGCGCGACGCGGCGTCGGACGGCGCGATCCGTCGCCTCGCGCGGCAATGCGACCTCCGCATGCTCGCGCTCGTCGCGGAATCGGACGCGCAGGGCCGTGCGCTGCCGCGCGAGCAGGGCGGGCTGCGCGAGTGGTTGCTCGCGCGTGCCGCGGCGCTCGACGTGAAGGACCACGCGCCGGAGCCGCTCCTGCTCGGCCGTCACCTGCAGTCGCTCGGCGTCGCACCGGGGAAGGCGATGGGAAAGATCCTCGCGGAGGCGTTCGAGCTGCAGCTCGACGGGCGCATCACGTCGCTCGAGGATGCGCTCGCATGGGCGCGCGGGCGCGTCGCCGTCGACTGAGTGGACGGGGCGGCGACCGCAGCGAGTTCTACAAAGCGTCCGTCGCGAACGGGACTCGCCGCGTTCGCACGCGCCGAATCGCCCGATCCGCGCGCTTCTCCGGCTGGCACGCGCGTTGTGCTCCCGATCCGACGCTCCGCAATTCTCCGCTTCGGAGACGGCGCATCGGAGGCATCCCATCATGGTCAATTCCCGAGTCCGTAATTCCCCCGCTCGCGCCCAGTTCAACAGCGCCGCGAATTCCGCTCGCGATTCCGTCGCTTCGGCGCGGGACAGCGTCCGCACGTTCGGGACGGCGGCGAAGTCGCTCGCGCGCAGCCAGGCCGACATGATCGTCGACGAGATCAAGTCGCTCCGCGACGCGATGTCGAAGCGCGTCGAGAATCAGCCGATGAAGTCGGTGTTGATCGCCGCCGGAACGGGCCTCGTGCTCGGCTTCCTGCTCCGTCGTCGCTGAGGTCCGCTTTGGATGATCCGGCGAACGACTCCCCCGGTCGGGACGGCGGTGACGGCGAACGGCCGGACACCCGCTCCCTGGCGGAGACCTTGGAGAGATTGCGTCGCGACGTCACGCGCCTCGGCAACGAGGCGCGGACGTTCGCGGCGATCCAGGTCGACCGCGCGCGGCTGATCGCGCGCGACGCGCTCTGGGCGGCGCGCACCAAGTTCGTCCTGGTCCTCGTGCTCGTCGTCACGCTGATCGTGACGGTCACGATGTTCCTGGGCGGCGCCGCGTGGGCGGTTTCCTCGCTCAGCGGAATCGTCTGGCTCGGACCGCTGGTCGTGGGCGCGGCGGGCCTCGGCGCCATCGCGGCGGGCTTCGCGCTGGACAAGCGGATGGTCGTGGCGCGCACGCTGGCCGAGCTGGAACGGAAGTACGGCGGCGCGTCCGCCGCGAACGGGAGCGACGTCGGCTCGGAGCCGGCGGAGCAGAGCGCACCTGCATCGGAGAAGCCCCGTGTCGACCTCGGCTGATCGCGACTACCTCGCCGCGCGCTCGAAGATCGTGCGTCGCCGCGTCGAAGCTTCGTTACGCCGCCCGGTGGACGATCTCCAGGCCGAGCCCTCGCTCGATCCGCGCGCGATCGTGCGGAAACATCCGCTGATCTCGGTGCTCACGGTCACGGTCGCATCGACGATCACGACGATCCTGCTGTTCGGACGCCGCCGCAAGCGCGCGGACCCCATTCCGCCGCCGCCGCGCAAGCGTCATCGGCTGGTGCGCGGCGCCATCGCGTTCGCGAGCTCGGCGCTGTTGCGATCCCTGATGTCGAGCGAGAGCGCGCCGGCAGCCCCGGGCGTCGCTCCGTCGACGCCCCCCGATCCGGCCGCGCCGCCGTCGCCATCGAGCGACGCCGGCCCGGAGCGCATGCCGCCCCACCCCTGACGCTCAGTTCCCGCTCGGGAGCGTCTGCCGCAGCTCGAAGAACCCCTTCCACGGATCGGTCCGCTCCTCGGGCGGAGCGTCGAGGATCGCGCGCACGTCGAACCCATCCGGTCGAACGCCGCCCGCGAGCTTTCGCCAGGTGACCGGCACGGCCACCGGCGCGCCGTCGCGTGCGCGCGCCGACCACGGCGCCACCGCCGTCGCACCGCGCCCGTTGCGCAGGTAGTCGACGAAGATGCGCCCGCTCCGCTTCGCCTTGGTCGCCGTCGCTATGAACCGCTTCGGCTCGGCAGCGGCGAGCTGGACGGCGACCGCGCGCGCGAACTCCTTCACGCGATCCCAGTCCGCGCGCGGCTGGAGCGGCGCCACGACGTGCACGCCCTTGCCGCCGGTGAGCTTCGCGAACGACTCGAGGCCGACGCCCTTCAGCACGTCGCGAACGAGGAGCGCGGCGGCGCGGACCGCCGGCCACTTCACGTCGGGCGCCGGGTCCAGGTCGATGATCAACCGATCCGGGTGCTCGACGTCGGCGGCGCGACTTCCCCACGGATGCAGCTCGATCACGCCGAACTGCACCAGCGTCACGAGCCCCTCCACCGAGTCAATCATCAGCGATCGCGTCGCGCCGGACTTCTCGCGCACCGCGACCGACTTCACCGCGCTCGGGAACATGCCGTTGTCGTGCTTCTGGAAGAAGCACGCGGCGCGATCGCCCCCGGGGCAGCGCAGCACGCTAAGCGGTCGCCCGGCGACGTGCGGCAGCAGGCGCGGCGCGACGGTCTCGTAGAAGCGGGCGAGATCGAGCTTGGTGACGCCGCTCTTCGCGTCGATGACTCGGTCGGGATGAGTGATCCGCACTCCGGCGACTTCCGCGTCGGTGCCCGCTGCTCGCGCGGGGACCGCTTTCGCTCGCGCGGCACGTGCGGTTCCGCGAACGCGCGCGACCGATCGCGAGCGCGCCGGCGTTTCGCGCTCGACCTCTTCGGCGCGCTTGTCCTCGCGCAAGCCGAGGAACACCGGGTGCCGCAACTGACCGTCCTCGGTCCCGTCGGTGAAACGCACCTGCGCGACGAGCACCGGCTCGACCCACGTCGTGCCGCGACGCGCTTCCGCGGAAAGATCGGAGTCGACGGCCGGGCGCGAGCGCGCGATCTTCGCGAGCCGCCGGTACAGATCGACCAGCGACGCGTGATCGAACCCCGCGCCGACGCGGCCGCAGTAGCGCAGGCGGCGAGTCGCCCGGCCCTTCGCCTTCTCGTGGACGCCGAGCGCGAGCGCGCCGAGGCCGACGCGCGTCCCGGACGGAGCGGTGAAGCCGACGATGACGAACTCCTGCTCGCGGCCGCAGCGCACCTTGAGCCAGTCGCGCAGCCGGCCCGACCGGTACGGCGCGTCCTTGCGCTTCGAGACGATCCCCTCGAGTCGCATCCGGCACGCGGCGCCGAGCACCGTCTTGCCGCGCCCCTCGATGTGCTCGCTCGATCGCACGCGCCCGTCGCGGCCGGCGCCGCCGGCGAGCAGCCGCCGCAGGATCGCCTTGCGCTCGTCGAGCGGTAGCTCGCGGAGATCGCGCCCGTCGAGGTGCAGCAGGTCGAACGCGAAATAGGTCAACTCGCCGCCGCGCCCGCGGCGCCCGAGCGCGTGCTGCAGCGCCTGGAAGCTGGTGCGGCCCTCGGCGTCGAGCACGACGACCTCGCCGTCGAGCAGTGCCGTCCGCGCGCGCAAGGCGGCGATCGACTTCGAGAGCGGCGCGAGCCGCGCGGTCCAGTCCTGTCGGTTGCGCGAGAGCCAGGTGACGCGCGGGCCGTCCTTGCGCGCGAGCATCCGGTAGCCGTCGTACTTGATCTCGTGGACCCACTCGTCGCCGGTCGGCGGCGCGTCGACGAGCGTCGCCAGCTCCGGCTCGATGAACTCCGGCAGCGGCGTCGCAATGGCCGCGCTCGCACGCTTCGCGCGCGGCGCTGCTGTCGGCGCCGTCGGCGCTCGCCGCGCCGTCGGCGCGCGCGACGTGTGGATCGCGCTGCCGGCATCGGCGGCGATCTCGTCGATCGTCCGTCCGGTCAGCACGCTCGCGGCGGCGCGCGCCGTGATCGGCGATCGGTCGCGCTTCGCCGCCTCGTCGGGTCGCTTGATCAGCAGCCAGTTCTTCCCGTCGTCCTCACCCGCGCCGCGAATTCGCACGAGCGACCAGCCGCCCGCGAGCTTCTCGCCGAACAACCGGAACGCGAGATGACCCTTGCGCAGTCCCGCGACGACGTCACCGTCCGGCTCCCACGTACCGCGGTCCCACAGCAGCACCGTCCCGCCGCCGTATTCGCCCTTCGGGATGATCCCTTCGAAGCCGCCGTAGTCGAGCGGGTGATCCTCCACCTGCACCGCGAGCCGCTTGTCCTTCGGATCGAGGCTCGGCCCCTTCGGCACGGCCCAGCTCATCAGCACGCCCGCGTGCTCGAGCCGGAAGTCGTAATGCAGCCGCGAGGCCGCGTGCTTCTGGACGCAGAACGAGAGCGCGCCGGACTTCGCGCGGCGCGCGCGCGCGACCTTCTTGCCGCGCGGCTCCGGCGTCCGATCGAAGCGGCGTTTCCCGCGATACTCGCGCAGGCCCATCGCGTCAGGCGCTCCGCACGCCGCCGCGCGTGCGCCCGCCGCGGCCGGAGCGCGCCGCCTCGACGCTGCGCTTCAAGAGCGGCATCAGGTCGATCACGTCACCGCGCGCGCGACGCGCTTGCGGCGCGGGCTCCGTCGCCATCGCGTGCACCTTGCCCGAGGCGATCTTCTTGTCGATCATCCGCTTCAGGTCCGCCGCATAGTCGTCGCGGAAGCGCTCCGGTCGCCACTCGCCCGTCATGTCGGCCACCAACTGCTCGGCCATCTCGCGCTCGCGCGCCGTCACGCCGACGTCCTTCACTCCCGCACCGACGCGCGCGACCTGGTTCGGCGAGCGCAACTCCGCCGCGAATCGCAGGAGGTGCAGCGTGAGCGCCGGGCCCCGGACTCCGACGGCGGCGACGTGCTCGCGCGTGCGGATCGCGATCTTCGCGATACCGACCTTGCCGGTGCGCTCGAGAACGTCGCGGAGCAGCACGTAACCCTTGCTCCGCTCCTTCAGCGGCGAGAGGTAGTACGGCTTCTCGAAGTAGATCGGCTCGATCGCCTCGGCGGCGACGAACTCCACGATCCCGATCGTCTTGGTCAGCTCCGGGCTCGCGCGCTCGAGGTCTTCCTTCGACAACGCGACGTACTCACCCTTCTCATACTCGAACCCGTGCACGATCTCCGACCACGGCACTTCGGCGTTGGTGACCTTGTTGTATCGCGTGTAGCCGACCGGCGAGAAGTCGCGGCGATCGAGGTACGAGAGCCGCACCTCCTCCTTGACGTTCTCGGCGCTCACGAGTCCGACGGGGATCTCGACGAGTCCGAACGAGAGCGTGCCCTTCCAGATCTCGTGCGAGCGCGGCTCCCCGTCCTCGTGGCCGCGATCGCGGGACTTCGACTTCGGCGCGGATGGGCGGGCTTTGGTCGGGGGGCGTTTCGGCATGGGACGGTCTCGCTCGCTTCAGGCGTTGTGACGCACGGCCGGCGCCGGCGTCAGGTCGTGGTTCGCCGGGCCGCACGTCACGCGCCCGAGCGCGTCGAAGCGTGAGCCGTGGCACGGGCAGTCCCAGGTGCGGGCGCCCTCGTTCCAGCGGACCATGCAGCCGAGGTGCGGGCAGACCGCGGAGAACTCGTGCAGGACGCCGGCGCGATCCCGGAAGGCCGCGATCCGTCGAAGGCCGCTGCGCACCACGGCGCCGTGGCCGGCGCGGATCGCATCGACGGTGTCGACGTCGCCGCCGCGGAACCAGTCCGCGTAGCCGCGCAAGGACTTCACGTTCTCGGCGAGGAACGTCGGCGCCGCGGCGATCGGCGTGCGCGACGGCGAGTAGAGGTCGACCCACGGGTTCTCGACGCCGCGGATCAAGTCGGTCAACAACACGCCGGCGATCGTCCCGTGCGTCATGCCCATCCCGGAGTCCCCGGTCGCGACGTACACGTTCTCGAGGCCGCCGGCGTCCTTGCCGATGAACGCGAGGCCGTCGATCGGCTCCATCACCTGTCCCGACCAGCGGTGGATCACTTCGCCCGCCGCGGGGAACCGCTCGCGCATCCAAGCCTCGAGCCGCTCGTGCCGCGCCGGCGCGCCGAGTTCGTCCTGACCGGAGCGATGATCCTCGCCGCCGACGACCAGGAGCTCGCGGCGATCGGCGCCCTGCGTCCGGACGTAGTGATAGGGATCGGCGTCGTCCCACAGCAGCGCGTTCGGAGCGATGCCGGATGCGACCGAGGCGGCGATCGCGTACGTGGTGTACGCCGCCTGCTTCGTGTGCAGGGTCAGCGTCTCGTGGAACGGGACGTTGGTGGCGATCACCACCGCGTCCGCGACCACGTCGTCGCCGTCCGTGGTCTTCACGCGCGCGGGCGCGCCACCTTCGACCTCGCTGGCACGCGTCCCGGTGAAGATCCGACCGCCCAGCGCGATGAACGCGCGCGCGAGGCCGCCGAGGTACGCGAGCGGTTCGAGCTGCGCCTGGTTCTTGAAGCGGATCGCCGGCCCCGTCTCGAACGAGCGAATCGGCGCCTGCGCGACCCGTTCGACGGCGACGCCCGCGCGAGTCGCGGCATCGAGCTCCTCGTCGAGGTCGGAGACCGCGCGACCGGGCGGCAGGAACAGGAATCCGTCCAGCCGCGAGAAGTCGCAACGGATCGCCTCGTCGCGGATGATCGCCTCGATCCAATCGATCGCGGCGCCGTGGCTCTGCGCCGCGAAGCGCGCAGCGTCCTTGCCGTGGATGCGTTCGATCTCGGTGAAGCGGTCGTCGATCGCGTTCGAGAGGTGCGCGGTCGTCGCGCCCGTCATCCCGGCTCCGACCGTCGCGCTCTCGAGCACGACGACCGAATGCGCGGTCCGGGCCAGCAGGTACGCCGTCGTCAATCCGGCGATTCCCGCGCCGACGACGCAGACGTCACAGCGCACGTCGTGCGTCAGCCGCGGGAACTCCTGCGCGACGGCGAGGCGCGACCAGGGCGGGGAACGCGACTCCAGTCCGGGGTCCATCGCGGTGCCATCTCGCTTTCGTCGCGGTCGGCAGCCGTGGGTTTCGGATCCGCGATGCGCGAGAGAGTGCAAGGGTCGTGCCCGCGCGACGCCGCGGCGAATCGACGCTGGCGCCGCGGGAAGCGACGCGGGCGTACGCGGCGCGCTCCGCGCGCGAAGCGATTCTGCAATGTGCGGCGCCCCGCGGACGAGACGGCGCTCTCCCCGGAGCGACGCATGGGTGCGACCGCGCGGCGCCCAACTCGCCGTCCGAATTCCGGTAATCGGCGGCCGCCTCGTCGGATTGGGTCCGGCGGAAGACGTGGCTCGGGATCCGCCCGGGCGGACGATCTTTCCCTGACTCGGAGCCCCGTGATGCAAGCCGCCCACCTCGACCCCGTGTTCCGCCGACGCACCCCGTTCGTCGCGCTGTCCCTCTTCGCGATTCTCGGCCTCGCCGGCCGTGCCGGCGCCGCCGGCGTGAACCTGATCGACGCCAAGTGGGGTGTCGGCGTCGGGAGCTTCGAGAACGGCACCTGGACCGAGACGACTCTGGGAACCGCGTTCGACAACGTCCCCGGGCCCGACGTCACGACGATCACGGGGTGGTCGGTCGCGGGCGCCGCCGGCGTCGACTGGCTCGATTCCACGCTGCACGCCGCCCTGGACGGGACGAAGTCGATCGACCTCTACGGCGCGAGCGGCGCGATCGGTTCGATCTCGACGACCGTCAAAACGGTCGCCGGCAAGCCCTACCGGATCTCGTTCGGCGCGTACGGCGGAGCGATCCCGAACACCGCGACCGTCTCGGCCGGCTCGCTGGTCGGCCAGCCGTTCGGCGGCCCGACCTATGCGAACCCGCTCTTCGCGAAGTACGCGATGTACCACTTCACGTTCACCGCGCTGGCCGCGACGACGACGATCACGTTCGCGGCGACCGCGACCGACGGGTTCGGTCCGGTGATCGACGACGTCGGCGTCTACGAGGGCGGCGTCGGCAACTACCTCGCGTTGATGAACGGCATCGACGCGGTCGACCCGGTGCAGTTGAACGGCGGCAGCCCCGACACGGGGATCGCGAAGCTCTTCGACGCGCGCATCCTGCACGCTCCCACGCTCGATCTGTCTGCCGGCAACGGGTACGCGGCGAAGATCAGCGCACTCGAGTTCGGCGTGGTCACCGATCCCGGCGTCGACACGATCGTCATTCCCATGATCGAGATCTCGTCGTTCGTCGCCACGCCCGCGATATTGAGTGCGGGAGCGTGGCCGGTGTCGGTCGCGAGCGGCGGCATTCCCACCTACAAGGCGATTCGAGGGCCGGGTGCAATCGTCCGCTACCAGAAGAAGGACCTGACCTTCCCGGTGAACGCGGAGCATTCGAACGGCGTGACGCAGATCACGATCCCCATCGATCCGCCCGTGGTGATCCCGATCGGGGAGAACGCGATCCTCTACATCGCCGACGCGCCGGAGTCGGGCAGCGGCTCGGTCCAGCACTTCGTGTTGTCGGACGACGAGAGCAACGGGTGCGACTCGTTCTCGCTCCGGCTCGACAGCACCAACACCATCACGCGCAGCCTGCCGAACGAAGAGTGGATGGCGGGGCTGCGGATGGTCGACGCCGTCACGATCCCCGTGACGAACACGTTCGGACCCGGCACGCTCGCGCTCAACGCCCATGACGGGTTCGGGATGGACTCGGGGACCGGCGCGCGAACGCCCTCGTTGGGCCGCGCCGGCGGATCGCAGATCGGCTTCCTCACCTATGACGAGAACTCGCTCGGCGGTCCCGCCGGACACCTGGTGATCTTCAACCTGGGAGGCCTGACGACGCCGCCGACCCCGACCTGCGGCAACATCACGTTCCTCGCCAGCGGCGGCGCCTACGGTCCGGTGCTGACGACGGCCCCCCCCGAGAAGCCGTGCATCGTTCCGAAGATCGACAGCCTCACGAACGCCCTGCTCTCCGTCGCGCCGCTCACGCTCCACGACACGCTCCCCGGACCGAACGGAGTGAACGTGCCGTGGTACCCCGAACGGACCGTCGGCAACTCGGGCGCGACGAGTGTCACCGGCGGGGCGATGCTCGCGATCCCGAACGTTCCCGCCTACGTGGGCATCGAGTTGTTCTTCGCGACCATCTCGCTGTCGGTCCCGCACACTTCATTGGCCGTGGGCAACGTCCACAGCCATTCGATGGGTCACAGCCTCATCCTCTATCCGTGAGGTGAGCGGACGCCTCACGCGCGGCGTCCGCGGGTCGTCGCGCCGTCAGTACGCGCGCGCGAAGGTCGCCAGGTGCTTGCCGGGCCGGCCGGAGACGGGATCGTCTCCGGTCGGCTCGCTCGCTCCGTGCTCGAGGCAGCGCACCGTCGCCTTCGTCTCTTCCTTGATGCGCTCCTCGGTCGCGCGGTCGCCGTCCCAGTTCATGCGGATGAAGCCGCCCGGGCCGTCGAGGATCTGCTTGAACTCGTCGTAGTCCTTCGCGTCGCGCGTGTTCGCGACGCGCAGCGCGAGCGCGCGCTCGAAGAGCTGCTTCTGGATCTCTTCCAGCACTTCGGGGATGCGCCGCGCGGCGCCGCCGAGCGGGACCGTCTCCTTCTCGCCGCCCGTGCGTCGCGCGACCACGCAGTTGCCGGCCGCGACGTCGCGCGGGCCGAGCTCGACGCGCACCGGGACGCCCTTCAGCTCCCACTCGTTGTACTTGAAGCCCGGTTTGAACTGGTCGCGGTCGTCGATGTGCGCGACGACGCCGGCGCTCTTCAACATCGCCTTCAGCTCGCGCGCCTTCTCGAGGACCTGCACCTTCTCGGCGTCGGCGCGGAAGATCGGCACGATCACCACCGGCTCGGGCGCGACGCGCGGCGGGATCACGAGGCCCTGGTCATCCGAGTGCGTCATGATCAGCGCGCCGATCAGGCGCGTCGACACGCCCCACGACGTCGACCAGCCGAACTGGATCGCGCCGTCGCGCCCGGTGAACTTCACGTCGAACGCCTTCGAGAAGTTCTGTCCGAGGTCGTGCGACGTCCCGCACTGCAGCGCCTTGCCGTCCTGCATCAGGCCTTCGATGCACTTCGTGGTGAGCGCGCCGGCGAACTTCTCGCTCTCGCTCTTGTCGCCGGAGATCACCGGCACCGCGAGCATCTCCTCGGCGAACGAGCGGTAGACCGCGAGCATCCGGTCGACCTCCTCCATCGCCTCCGCGTGCGTCTCGTGCAGCGTGTGGCCTTCCTGCCAGAGGAACTCGGTGGTGCGCAGGAACAAGCGCGTGCGCATCTCCCAGCGCACGATGTTCGCCCACTGGTTGAGGAGAACCGGGAGATCGCGCCAGCTCTGGACCCACTTCGAGAGCATCGCGCCGATGATCGTCTCGGAGGTCGGACGCACGATGTACGGCTCTTCGAGCTTCGACTCCGGGTCGACGATGATCCCGTCGGGCGTCGCCTTCAGGCGCGAGTGCGTGACGACCGCGCACTCCTTCGCGAAGCCTTCGACGTGCTGCGCCTCCTTGGCGAGGAACGACTGCGGGATGAACAGCGGGAAGTACGCGTTCTTGTGCCCGGTCTCCTTGAAGCGGCGGTCGAGGTCGGACTGCACCTTCTCCCAGATCGCGTAGCCGCGCGGGCGGAACACCATGCAGCCCTTCACCGGCGAGTAGTCCGCCAGCTCCGCGCGCAGCACGATGTCCTGATACCACGCCGAGTAGTCCTCGGCGCGCTTCGTGATCTTCTTGTCGTCCGCCATGTCCGCTCCGCGGCCCGTTCAGGGCACGATGTTCACGAGCCGGCCTTTCACCACGATCACCTTGCGCGGCGCCTTGCCGGCGAGGAACTGCTGCACGCGCTCGTCCGCGAGCGCGGCTTTTTCGTGCGCCGCTTCGTCGGCGTCCGCCGGCAGCGTGATGCGCGCGCGCACCTTGCCGGCGATCTGCACGCCGACTTCGACTTCCGAGTCCTTCACGAGCGCCGGATCGAACGTCGGCCAGGCGACGTGCGCGATCGTGCCCTCGTGTCCGAGATGTTCCCACGCCTCCTCCGCGAGGTGCGGCGCGAACGGCGCGAGCAGCTTGACGAGCGTCTCCACCGATTCGCGGTGCGGCGTGGGATTGGCGGCGAGCGCGTTCACCAGCTCCATCAACTTCGCGATCGCCGTGTTCGCCTGCGTGACCGCGCCGATGTCCTCGGTCACCTTCGCGATCGTCTTGTGCAGGAGCCGGCGCTCGGCCTCGGGCGGCGGCGCGTCGGTGATCTCGCGATGCGCGAGGTCGAACACGCGCTCGAGGAACCGACGCACGCCGACGATGCCGCGCGTGCTCCACGGCTTCGTCGCTTCGAGGGGCCCCATGAACATCTCGTAGAGGCGCAGCGCGTCGGCGCCGTGATCGCGCACGACGTCGTCGGGGTTGATGACGTTGCCGCGCGACTTCGACATCTTCTCGCCGTCCTCGCCGAGGATCATCCCCTGGTTGATCAGGCGCTGGAACGGCTCCTTGCTGCCGACGAGCCCGAGGTCGAAGAAGACCTTGTGCCAGAAGCGTGCATACAGGAGGTGCAGGACCGCGTGCTCGGCGCCGCCGACGTAGAGGTCGACGGGGAGCCACGAGTCGGCGATCTCGCGATCGAACGGCGCCTTCGAGTTCCGCGGGTCGGTGTAGCGCAGGTAGTACCAGCACGAGCCCGCCCAGTTCGGCATCGTGTTGGTGTCGCGCGTCGCGGCGCCGCCGCACTTCGGGCACTGCGTGCGGACCCATTCCGTCGCGCGCGCGAGCGGCGGCTCGCCGTCTCCGGTCGGGCGGTAGTCCGGGACGTCTGGCAGCATCAACGGCAGGCTCTCGTCCTTCAGCGGGACGATGCCGCACTTCGCGCAACGGACCAGCGGGAACGGCTCGCCCCAGTAGCGCTGCCGCGAGAACAGCCAATCGCGCAGCTTGTAGTTCACCGTGCCGCGGCCGAGCTTCTTCTCGACCAGCCACGCGGTGATCTGCTTCTTGAAGTCCGCCGTCGACAGCCCGTCGAACGCTCCCGAACGGATCGCGATGCCGGGCTCGGTGAACGCGGCGTCGAGCCGCGCCGGCGGCTTCCCGTCGGGCGACACCACCGCGACGATCGGCAGCGAGAACTTGGTCGCGAACTCGAAGTCGCGCTCGTCGTGCGCGGGAACGGCCATGATCGCGCCGGTGCCGTAGCTCGCGAGGATGTAGTCGCCGATCCAGATCGGCACCTTCGCGCCGTTGCCGGGGTTCGTCGCGAACGCTCCGGTGAAGACGCCGGTCTTCTCCTTCGCGAGCTGCGTGCGGTCGAGGTCGGACTTCTTCGACGCCGCGTCGACGTAGGTCGACACCGCGGAGCGCTGCGCCGCAGTCGTGATCTTCTTCACCAGCGGGTGCTCGGGCGCGAGCACGAGGTAGGTCGCACCGAACAGCGTGTCGGGCCGCGTGGTGAACACCGTCACGGCTTCGCCGCCGTCGACGGCGAACGTGATCTCCGCGCCTTCCGAGCGGCCGATCCAGTTGCGCTGCATCGCCTTCAACGACTCGGACCAGTCGAGCTCGTCGAGATCGGTGAGCAGGCGTTCCGCGTACGCGGTGATCTTCAGCATCCACTGCCGCATCGGCTTGCGGATCACCGGGTGCCCGCCGCGCTCGCTCTTGCCGTCGACGACTTCCTCGTTGGCGAGCACGGTGCCGAGCGCCGGGCACCAGTTGACGGGCACTTCCGCCTCGTACACGAGGCCCCGATCCCACAGGCGCAGGAACAGCCACTGCGTCCACCGCACATACTCGGGGTGCGTCGTCGAGATCTCGCGGTCCCAGTCGTAGGAGAAACCGAGCGCGCGGATCTGACGGCGGAACGTGTCGATGTTCTTCTTCGTCGTGACCGCCGGATGTTGTCCGGTCTCGATCGCGTACTGCTCGGCGGGAAGACCGAACGCGTCCCAGCCCATCGGATGCAGGACGTTCACGCCCTTCATGCGCAGGTGGCGCGCGACGATGTCCGTCGCCGTGTAGCTCTCGGGATGCCCGACGTGGAGACCGGCGCCCGACGGGTAGGGGAACATGTCGAGCGCGTAGAACTTCGGGCCGGGCTTCAGGTCGACCGCGCGAAACGTGCGGTTCTCGAGCCAACGACGCTGCCACTTCGCTTCGATCGCGAGGTGGTCATACCCGCGCCGCGCCGGCCGCTCGTCGCCCTCGCTCGACATTCCCGGACTCCGCATTCATCGCAAAAGGGCGAGGAGTATAGAGGACACGCGCGCAAGGCGGACGGGGCGGCGCCGATCGACATCGACGCCGCCCCGTGTTGCAGACGAACGTGCTCGGTGCGTTCGCTCAGTTCCCGAGCGTGTGCCCGAACTCCTCGTGGGCGCGCGATTGACCCGTGAACGCGATCTGGAACCAGAGCTGGCTCAGCGCGCCGGTGACGCCGACGTTCTGCTTGCCGAGGAGAACGCTGACCGACCCGGCGTCGGTCTGGCCGCTGACGTCGTCGAACGGGACACCGATCGCGAGGTCGGTCGCGCCGTCGGCGTTGAAGTCGCCGGACGCGAGCGTCGCGCCGAACGCGGCGTTCACGGCCGGCGTGCCGAGCACGTCCTGCGTGTCACGGTTGATGTACTCGGCGTTCAGAAAGTCGAGCCCGGTCTCTTTGCCCATCGCGACGATGACGGTGCCGGATCCCGCCGAGCCGGTGCCCCAATCGAATCCCGGCAGACCGATCGCGAGATCCGCGCGGCCGTCCTTGTTGTAGTCGCCGACCGCGAACGCCGAGCCGTAGCGCGCGTGCTCGCCGACTCCCACACCGACCGCGCCCAACAAGTCGAGCACGCCCGCGGCGCCGCTGACGATGTAGGCCACGCCGTCGTCCTGGTTGAACAAGTACCGGTTCGGTTCGCCGATGACGATCTCGCCCTCGTGGTCGCCGTCGAAGTCGCCGACGGCAAGCACGCTGCCGAACGTCGCGCTCGGGTCGAAGTTGGTCGGACGCAGATCGAACTCGTCGAACACGATGTCGTGCTTCGCGCGCAGCCCCTTAGCGTTGCTGAACAGCACATGGACGGCGCCGTGCAGCGTGAACGCGCCGTGCGTGCGTTGTTCGCCGAGCGCGGCGACGACGAGGTCCCCGGTCCCGTTGCCGTCGACGTCGCCGATCGCGAGCGCGGACCCGAAGTGATCGTTCGCCTCGGCCGATTCCTCGACGCCGGAGCGGTCCTGCGACCAGATCTGGTCGCCGCTCGACGTGAGTCCCTTCGCGGAGCCGTAGACGACGTGCACTGCGCCGGCGCCTGGAAAGCCCGAGACCGTCTCGTCCACACCGATCGCGAGATCGTCGAACCCGTCGCCGTTCAGATCGCCGGCGGCGAGGGCGGCGCCGAAGTGCTCGTCGGTCTCCGCGTGGTCCTTCATCCCGGATCGGTCCTGGTGCAGCAGGCGCCGGAACGCGAGCCCGGTCGCACTGCCGTGAAAGACGTTGACCGTGCCGGCGCCGAGCACGCCGTTCACCGGCGCGTCGGGTGCGCCAACCGCGAGGTCGTCGAAGCCATCGCCGTTGAAGTCGCCGATCGCGATCGCGGTGCCGAAGTCGACGCCGCCCTGATCGCCGGCAGTCGACGTGGTCTGCTCGCTCAGGATCGTCGACCCGTCGCTGCTGAGGCCGTTGGCGTTGGCGTAGAGGACGTCGACCGCTCCGATGATCTGCGTCGCGGGGATG
>CAZBOK010000055.1:0-16594 GCA_964493525.1 uncultured Phycisphaeraceae bacterium
GCGGGGCCGACCGCGGTCGCGAAGCAGCCAGTGCCGTTGGCGTGCGCGACGATCGAGTTGCGCACCGCGAGTGCCGAAGGCCCCGTCGCCGTGTCGAGGTTCTGCGAGTTCGGACAGACTCTCCATTGCGGGCTGCCGCTCGGGATCGGAACGCCATTCACGGTGATGTCGTGCAGGAGTCCCTGCGCGGTGGCATCGTCGCTCCACGCGACGATGTAGAGGTACCGGTCCTTCGTGACGTAGTCGAAGCCGAGCACCGCGGGGAACGTGCTGCCGCCGTAGTAATGGAGCACGCCCGAGTTCGTCTCCTGATCGATCGTGTAGAGCCCGTAGAAGTTGTCGGCGACGGCGATGCCGGTGAAGTGATGTCGCACGACGTTCAGCGGCGCGCGGAAGATCAAGAACTCGCCGTGGTCGAAGCCACCCGTGAACGGGTGGCCTGCAGAAGAGTTGTCGTTCCCGCTCTCGTACCACGTCCACTTCGCGAGCCCGCTGATCGGCGCCCGGAATCCCCACGGCGCGACGCCGTTCGCTCCGCCGACCGCGGGAGTCGTCCAGGTCGCGGCTTGGATCTGAGACTGGATCGTCCCTACAGGCGGCGGGCCGTTGCAGCGGTTGGCGGCGACGTTGGTCGCGCACACCTGCCAGCCCGCCGACCCCGACGGAACGAACTCGTTGTTGATCGTGAGATCGTGGAGCAGACCCTGCGCCTGCGTGTGGTCGCTCCAGCAGACGATGTAGAGGAACTTGTCCGTCGTGTTGAACCCGAACGTGACCGGCTTGGTCCAGTCGCAGCTCCCGCCGCGGTAGGTCAACGCCATCGTCGAGCCTTCGCAGGTGCCGGTGTAGAGCTGGAAGTAGTTGTCGCACGTCACGTGACCGGACACGCGCAGCGCGTCGTCCGGCGTGTACGGGTACGCGACGATCGGCCCGGGTCCGGGGATCGGCGGGAACGGTCCCTTCGGGATCGGCGGACCCCCCGGCGGGAGCGCGAGCGCGCTCGCGGAGAGGAGCAGTGAGAGCGCGGCGCGCAGCGGCGCGGCGACTCGCCAGGGACGTCGGGGAGTGGCGGCAAGTTCTCGAGACATGGGTTCCCTTCTTGGACGGTGGTTCTGTTGCGCCTCCCCAATCCGGCGACGCGTCCCGCGATTACCGGGAATCGCGGAATAGAATCCGGCCCACGACTCGCGGAGCGCAACGGGATGGAACTGCTCGAACCAGAATCGGCGCCCGACCCGCACGCGATCACCACGCACCAAGTGCGGCGCGCGGTGAACGGCGATGCCGAGGGCCTCGACTGGCTCGTGCGCCATCTCTCGCCGTGGTTGCTCGCGCTCGCGCGGTACCGGCTCGGCCCGGCACTTCGATCGCTTTACGACCCGGAGGATCTGGTCGAAGACACGTGGCTCGTGGTGCTGCCGCGCCTTGCCGACCTCCGCGCGCGGAACGACCGACTGACGCCGGTGCTCCTCAAGTTCATGAGCACCACGCTCGCGCAGCGCGCGAACCGACTCCTCGAGCGTCACGTCGTCGGCAAGCCGAAGTCGTCGGACCCGCTCGGCATCGACGCGCTGCAGCGCGACGGATTCACCGGGACCGCGACGGGCGTCGTCAGCCGGGCGATCCGCGACGAGGAGAAGGCGTCGCTGCTCGCCGCGATCGACGCGCTCGGCGAGCCGGACCGTGAGATCCTGCTGCTGCGCGGCGTGGAGCAATCGCCCGTCGACGTCGTCGCCGCGGAGCTCGGCATCCCGGCCGGCACGGTGAACGTCCGCTACCACCGCGCACGCGCGCGACTCCGCGAGCGGTTCGCGAACTCGGCGGCCGCCGAGCTCGACGACTGACCGATCCGCGGTCCGATTACTTCGGCGTCTCGCCGCGCAGCTCCGCGAGCGCCGCGATCGCGTTCGACTTCCGGAAGCGCGCGAACATGTCGGCGACGTTGCCCGACGCATCCGCGAGCTTCAGCACGGTCTCGTACGCGTGCAGGCTCGCCTCGCGATCGCCGGACAACCGGGCGACGCGGCCGAGGGTGTCGAGCGCCGTGATCGACGTCGGATGGAGTTCCGCGTTCAATCGCGCGAGCGCGAACGCGGCGGGCAGCGACGAGTGGGGCGCGCCGCGACGCAGGAGTGCGGCGACGATCGCGCTCGAGCGTTCGTCTTTGATCGCGATGTCGTCCGCATCGGCCGCGGCGCGCTCGCGGTATCCGGCGATCGCCGCGTCGATCGACGCCGCATCGCCCCGCGTGAGCAGCTCGAGCGGCGAGGCGCGGTCGTCCTCCTCACGCGACCCGAAGCGCGACTTGCCGTCCTGCTTCACCTTCGCGTCCTCGAACCCGTGCGCTCCGGGGGAATCGAACGTGATGCGCGTGCGGCCGTCCTCCGTGACGAACGTGCGCTCGGCGACCGCGAAGATCCGCTGGCGGTCCTCCGGCGCGAACTCGGCGAACAGTGCGTCGCCGTCCGCGCTGATCGACAACACGTCATCGTCCGCGAGCTCGTAGCGACCGGGCGCCGCGGAGCGGTCGTCGCGCGTCGTCGGCAACACGTGCACCGGCGTCGGGACGAAGCCTTCCCATCCGTAGGTGACCGCGACCGAGCGCAGGATCTCGTCGATCAGGTCGACGCCGAGATCGCCGTTCGTGAGCATCACGACGCCGTTGCCGTTGCGATCGAACCAGAAGTGGTTCTGGAACCCGACGTTCGTCCCGCCATGCTCGAGCCACGGCTCGTCGTCGTGCATCTCGACGAACATCCCGAACGCCGCGGCGCCGCGCGCGACCGGCTGCGTCATGCGCTCGACCGTCGCCTGCTTCAGCACCTTCTCCGACTTGCCGTCGAGCGCGAGCTGGATCTCGATCAGGAACTTCGCGAGGTCCTCGGCGGAGATCCAGAGGCCGGCGGCCGCGAGTTCCGGATGGATCTGGAACTTGCCGGGCGTCGGTTCGCCGTCGGCAAGGTGCGCGGCGGAGTGATCCGGCCAGCGTGCTTCGGAGAGCGGTTGTTCGTAGGCCGAGTGCTCCATCCCCAGCGGGACGAACACGGTGTCGTGCTGCAGCGACGGGTAGTCGCGTCCGCTCACGTCGATCATCGCGCGCTGCACGATGGTCGTACCGCCGCCGGCGTAGCGGAACGCGAGGCCGGGCGGCGTGTCGACCGTGATCGGGTCGGAGTTCGCGGGCGGCGCGCCGTCGAGCACCTGGTTCAGCGTCGGGACCTCGCCGAAGCGGTGGTAGCCGAAGAAGCCGTGCACCGTGACGCCGCCGCGGTGGCCGCGCAGCAGCTCGAGCGTGAGCTTCCGCTTCTGCGTGAACCCGTTCTTCGGCACCTTCCACGACGTCAGCGCGTCGTCGATGTCGGCGTCGAGCGAGAGCTTGCCGTCCTGCACCAGCTTCATCGCGCAGAACGCGTTCACCGTCTTGCTGATCGAGCCGGCCTGGAACATCGTCTGCGCGGTGACCGGCTCGCCGGTGGTCGAGTCGCGCACGCCGTAGCCGCGCACCCAATCGATCTTCGAATCGCGGATCACCGCGACGGCGACGCCGGGGACGCGATAGTGGCGCATGCGATCGGCGATCGTCCAGCCGACGCCCTCGACGGGGAAGGCCGGGAGGAGATGCGATTCGACGGCGCCACGCCGCGCATCCGCGCCGGATGCAGCGGGATCGGCGGGCGCGAGGAGAGTCGCGCACAACAGGATCGCGGCGTTCATGGGGTTCGTCTCCGCAGCGGCGGAAACGGCGGGGTCACTTCTTCGCGGCCGGCATCGCGAACTCGGCGTCGTCGAGCTTCGCGCCGTGCTCGATCTTGGTCGCGATCCGCCGCCACGAGCGGCCGGGCGTCGACCACGTGGTGACGAACGGGAGCTTCACGCCGTCGACGTCGCGCCAGTCGTCATAGTCGATCTGCATCGGCAGCGGGCCGAGCATCGTCCGTTCCTCGGTGACGTGGCGCACGAGCAGGCCGGAGTCGATGTCGAAGTAGAGGCGCTCGCGCGGCTCGCCGCGCTTGCTCGCCTCGACGACGAACACGTCGGTCTCCTCGTCGCCGAGCACGTCCTTCCCGACGACGCGCGCGTTCGGATACAGCGTCTTCAGGTCGACGAACTGGTGGAAGCGGGCCTCGCGGCGGATCTGCTCGGCGAACGACTTGCCGACCTCGCCGCTGTTGTTGCCGTCCTTGAACCACACGTGCTCGCCGTCCGAACCGACCGTGCTCATCTCGGAGCCGTCGTGGAGCTGGAGCAGCTTGCCCGGCGCCTTCTGCTTCACGACCTCGGGGATGCTGACGCCGTCGTCGCCGATCCGGTTCGCGGTCACGACGCGCGTCGTCAGCGCGTGCGCCTTGTCCGCGCCGCCGATCGCCGCAGTGAACTTGTCGAACAGCTCGGCCGCGGCCGGGAACTTCTGATCGCCGCGTCCGCGCCCGCCGCGTTCGCCGCGCTCGTGCTTCACCTTGCCGACGGCGGGCACCGTCGCCGGATGCGTGTCGCCGTGATGGCACGTCCAGCAGGTGACCTCCGGCTTGCCGTCGAACTCGTTCTTCTGCAGCGAGAGCGTCATCTTCAGCATCGCGCGCGCGTCGTCCTTCGTGTGGTTCTCGTCGCTGTCCCACCCGCCTTCGGCGTGGCAGAAACGACAGTCGACGCCGAGCGACCCTGCCATCACGTCCATCAGCGTGTCGAGCTCGGACGCGGGCACGTCCTTCAGCACCTGGATGTTCTTGTACTGCTGCGCGGCGGTCGGCTCCGCGGCCTTCGCGGGAGGATCTCCGGCGCAGAGGATCGTGGCGACGACGACGAGCGACGAGAGCATGGGAACTCCGGAGGAACTTCGAATGGAGAATCGCGGCTTCGCGGGTGCGGGATTTGAACGGCCGGCGCGCGGTCAGCGCAACGCGAAAACGAACGTGACCTTCGTGCCGCGCGGCGGGCAGACCGCCGGGTTGACGTCGTAGAGGTAGCTCTCGACGCCTTCCGCGCTGTTCATGTCGAACAGGCAGTTGCCCGTGCCGGAGAGATACAGCGACGTGATGTTGCCCTCGACGTCGGCGAGGTACTTCTCGGTCTTGTCCTTGCCGATGACGACGCGCGTGAAGCGCGAGCCGACGTACACGAACGCGCGCCGCGGGAGGGCGCGGTCGTTCGTCACGTAGCGGATCAGGTCCTCGATCGAGTGCATGTGCTCGCCTTCGTCGTCGGTCCACTTCACGCCGATGTCGACGATCGGTCCTTCCGGCGCGACGACGTCGAACTCGCGCGCTTCGCCCGACATCAGCTTCTCGACCGGCGGCGGCGGATCCTTCTTGATGAAGCGCACCGACTTGCCGGGCGTGAGACCGAGCGCGAGGAACGCCGCGTTCAGCTTCGACGGCGTGCAGCGCACCATGCCGAGCGATTCGTGCGTGAACCCGCCCTGCGTGACGATCAAGTATTCGATCGGGTAGCCGGCGTTCATGCGGTCGAGGAGGATCACGCCGCGCACTTCGACGACCTTCGCCGCGAAATCGACGCGCACGCCCTCGGTCGCGAGGTCGGCGATCAGCGTCTTGATCTCCGCGGGCGCGCCGTCGGGGACGGGAAGCGCGTCGAACGTCTCGGTGTTCGGCTGGATCTGGGTCTTCGGCGGGGCGTCCTGCCGGGCGAACAGCGGGAGCGCGGCGATCGCGGCGGCGGTCGCGGCGGCGGCGAGCGCGATCCATCGGAACGGGCGGGTCATCGAAGCTCCGGCAAACCTGCGGCCGCGGCGAGCGGCGCCGCGAGCCAACGATAGAGGTTCGCGCCCGGTTCGGCCGCTCACCAGTTCGCGGCGTCGAGCCTCGGTCCGCAACGCGAACCGGGCCGACCTGCCTTGCGGCGGGTCGGCCCGGTTCGACGGCTCGAAACGAACGGCTCGGGATCAGCCCTTGCCGGCGGGCGCCGCGGGTGCTGCGCGCTCGCTCGTGAACGTCAATGCGTCGTCCTTCACGGCGACCTTGATCTTCGCGCCTTCCTCGAAGATGCCGCGGAGGATCTCTTCCGACAGCGGATCCTCGAGCATGCGCTCGACCGCGCGACGCAGCGGACGGGCGCCGAACTCGAGGTTCGTGCCGCTCTTGATGATGAAGTCCTCCGCCTCCTGCGTGAGCTCGAGGACCATCTTCTTGTCCTTCAGGCGCTCGCGGAGATCCTTCAACTGGATGTCGAGGATCTGCCGCATGTGCGTGTCGCCGAGCGGCTCGAACACCACGACTTCGTCGAGGCGGTTCAAGAACTCGGGGCGGAAGTACTTCTCGACCTCCACCATCAGGGCTTCGCGCATCTTCTCGTACTTAGCGGTCGCGCTCGACTTCACGAAGCCGAGCGTCGCCTGGTTCTTGATGATGCTCGCGCCGATGTTCGAGGTCAGGATCAGGATGACGTTCTTGAAGTCGACCTTGCGGCCGAACGAGTCCGTCAGGCAACCCTCCTCCATGATCTGCAGGAGCATGTTGTAGACGTCGGGGTGCGCCTTCTCGATCTCGTCCATCAGCACCACGGCGTACGGCCGGCGGCGCACGCGCTCGGTGAGCTGGCCGCCTTCCTCGAAGCCGACGTAGCCCGGGGGCGCGCCGACGAGCCGCGAGACGTTGTGCTTCTCCATGTACTCGGACATGTCGACCTGGATCAGCGCGTCCTGCGAGCCGAACATGAACTTTGCGAGCTGCTTCGCGAGGTGCGTCTTGCCGACGCCGGTCGGGCCGAGGAACAGGAACGAGCCCATCGGGCGGCGCGGGTCCTTCAGGCCGGAGCGCGAGCGGCGCACCGCCTTCGCCATGCCCTTGATCGCGGCGTCTTGCGAGACGACGGTCTTGTGGAGCTCGTCCTCCATGTGGAGGAGGCGCTCCGCTTCGCCCTTCTCGAGGCGCTGCAGCGGGATGTTCGTGATCTTCGAGACGGTCTCGGCGATGACGTCCTCGTCGACCGTGCCGTCGACTTCCTTCGAGGCGTTCCGCCACTCGCGGAGGATCGACTCGCGCTTCTTGCGCAGCTTCTCGGCCTGATCGCGGAGGTTCGCGGCCTTCTCGAAGTCCTGCGCCGCGACGCACTCCTCCTTCTCCTTCTCGAGCTTGGCGATGTCGCCGTCCAGCTCGGCGAGATCGGGCGGCTGCGTGAGCGCCTTCAAGCGCACGCGCGCGCCGGCTTCGTCGATGACGTCGATCGCCTTGTCGGGGAGGAAGCGGCCGGTGATGTACCGGTTCGACAGCTCGACCGCGAGCTCGAGCGCGCCGTCGGTGATCTGCACGCGGTGGTGCGCCTCGTACTTGTCGCGCAGACCGCGGAGGATCTCGACCGCCTGCTCGCGGTTCGGCGGCTCGACGACGATGGTCTGGAAACGGCGCTCGAGCGCGCCGTCCTTCTCGATGTACTTGCGGTACTCGTCGAGCGTGGTCGCGCCGATGCACTGGACCTCGCCGCGGGCGAGCGCGGGCTTCAGCACGTTCGACGCGTCGATTGCGCCTTCCGCGCCGCCGGCGCCGACCAGCGTGTGCAGCTCGTCGATGAAGAGGATGACGTTCCGCGCGCGGCGGACTTCGGTCATCACGGCCTTGATGCGCTCCTCGAACTGGCCGCGGTACTTCGTGCCCGCGACCATCATCGCGAGGTCGAGCACCACGATGCGCTTGTCGCGCAGGAGCTCGGGGACGTTGCCCTTCACGATGTCCTGGGCGAGGCCCTCGACGATCGCCGTCTTGCCGACGCCGGCTTCACCGAGCAGCACCGGGTTGTTCTTGGTGCGGCGCGAGAGGATCTGGATCACGCGCTCGATCTCGTTCTTCCGGCCGATCACCGGGTCGAGCTTGTTCTCGCGCGCGAGCTGCGTGAGGTCGCGGCCGAAGGCGTTTAGCGCGGGCGTCTTGCCCTTCTGACCGGGCTCCGCCGTCTCCTTCGCGCCGCCGGAGGCCGCGGGCGTCTCGCTCTCCTCTTCGCCCGACTCCTGGCCGCCCTGGTTCTGGTTCACGTCGGCGCCGAGGAACTCGAGGACTTCCTCGCGCACCTCCTCGAGCTTCACGCCGAGGTTCGTCAGCACGCGCGCCGCGATCCCCTCGTTCTCCTTGATGAGACCGAGGAGCAGGTGCTCCGTGCCGATGTAGTTGTGGCCGAGCTGGCTCGCTTCTTCGAGCGACAGCTCGAGGACCTTCTTCGCGCGCGGCGTGAACGGCAGCGACCCCATGGTCACCATGGTGGGGCTGCCCTTCACGATCTTCTCGATCTCCGACCGGATCTTCTTCAGGTCGATGCCGAGGTTCTTCAGGACCGACGCGGCGACGCCGCTGCCTTCCTGGATGAGGCCGAGCAGGATGTGCTCGGTCCCGATGTATTCGTGGTTGAGGCGGGTGGCCTCTTGCTTCGCGAGGTTCATCACCTTGCGGGCTCGGTCCGTGAAGCGGTCGAACATCGTCGAGGATCCTCTCGGGTGATTCGCAGGGCGCCGGCAATAGCGTGCCGATCCAGGACTTTCTGGTCTGCTAACCCTTTCGGGTGCACGCCCCGAAATATCTGAGTGTTTCGCGGGTGGGGTGCGAGAAATCTACCCGGGTGGTCCGCCCCGGACACCAGCGGCAATGGGCGATCGTCAGCCCGCGCCCTTGAGTCGATCCCGGATGATCTGCGCCCGGACGGCGTCGCGCGCGTCCGGTTCGAGGGGTTCGCCGCCCTTCAACATCTGCAGGTGGCCGGGCTGCGACATCAGGAACAGCGCGTTCACCGTCGCGAGATCGAGCTTCGGGAGCATCTGCAGGTGGACGCCCATGCGCACGAGGGAGAGGTGCTCGAACGCCTCCTCGCTCGTCATCTTGCGGGCGACGCTGAGCGTCCCGAACGCGCGCCACACGCGGTCCTCGATCAGGAGGCGGTCGCCCTTCAGCACGTGCTCGCGCAGCTCGCGCTCGAAGCCGACGATGGTCGGCAGGATGCGGCGCACGTCGTCGAGGAGCTGCTCGCAGGTCTTGCCGAGCGTGACCTGGTTGCTGATCTGATAGAGGTCGGAGTGGGCCTTGGTGCCCTCGCCGTAGAAGCCGCGCACCGCGAGGTTCATCTTCGCGGCAGCGTTGAACACCTTGTCGATGTTCTTGGTGAAGACGAGCACCGGCAGGTGCAGCATCACCGAGATCCGCATGCCGGTCCCGACGTTGGTCGGGCACGACGTGAGCCAGCCGAAGCGATCGTGGAACGCGAACTCGAGCTCGTGCGCGAGGCGCTTCTCGGCGTCCATCGCGTGCTCGACCGTCTGCTCGATCGCGAGGCCGGAAGCGAGCACCTGGATCCGCAGGTGGTCTTCCTCGTTCAGCATCACGGCGATCGAGCCGGTCGGGTCGTGCGCGACGCCGCGCTCACCTTCCGCGTTCGCGTGCTCGAGGCTGATCAGGTGGCGCTCGACGAGGACCAGGCGCTCGATCTCGTCGAGCGCCTTCAAGTCGATGAACTGCAGCCTGGACGGCGTCAGCTTCACCTTCTCGACGTGCTTCTTCAGGTGGCCGTAGAGGACGGTCTCGTCCTCCGCCGCGAGCCGGGCCTTCAACGGGAAGCCGCTGACGTTGCGCGCGACGCGCACGCGCGACGAGATCACGATGTCGGACTCGGGACCCGAACCCTTCAGCCATTCGCCGAGCGGCACGTTCTGCGCCGGCTCACGCATCCTTCGACTCCAGCGCGCCGGTGGAGCCCGCCGAGTCGGGCGACTGCGCGAGCTGGCGCTCGACCGCCTGGATGCGGTCGCGGAGGCGCGCGGCCTCCTCGTAGTCCTCTTCCTTCACGACGCGGTTCAGGCGGCGGCGCAGGTCGAGCAGCTCGCGTTCGATCGTCGCCTGGCTCTGCTTTTTCGGCTTCGTCCCCTCGGGACCGGGGCCGACGTGGCGGGATGCGCCATGCACCTTCTCGAGCAGCGGCACGAGCGAGTCGGAGAACGACGTGTAGCACTGCTCGCAGCCGAAGCGGCCCTTCAGGCGGAACTCCTGCACGGTCATCCCGCAGTTCGGGCAGGTGATGCGCCGGCCGGACTTCGTCTTGGTGGTCGTCGGGTCAGGGATGCCGAGAATCGTGGTCGCGAACGTGACGGCCGGCACGCCGACCGCCGGCTTCTTGGGCAGCGCGCTCTCCGCGAGACAGCTCTCGCAGAGATGCATCTCGCGCGGCTTGTTCGTCTCGACGTCGATCTCCGTGACGAGAACCGTCGCGCGCTGCTTCTTGCACTTCTGGCAAGGATTGTTCATCGCCTCGTTCGCGCCCGCTCTCCGAGGTAGCGCTCCCGTTATCGAATCCGGGATCCGCGGTTCTTGACGCTTACTGTAATCCGCTCGATCCGGTCCAAGCAACTGCGGCACGCGGCCGCTGCTCCGAACGGTTCACAGCCGCGACCGTGTAGCCAGGCGGCGGAACGTCTCGCCTCTCTCCCGGAAGTTCTTGAAGAGGTCGTAGGAGGGGAACGCGGGCGAGAGGAGCACGGTGCCGCCGGCCGGCGCGCGGGCGAGCGCCGCGGCGAACGCCGACTCGAACGACGATGTTTCAACGAGCGGCAGGCGATCGGCGATCTCGCGCACCGCGCGCGCGACGCGGGGACCGGATTCTCCGACCGTGACGAGCGCCGCGACGCGCCCGGCGATCGCGGAAGCGAGTCGCTCGACGGAGCACGTGGCCTCCTTGCCGCCGGCGATCAGGACGAGCGGCCCGTCGATCGCCGCGAGCGCGGCGAGGGTCGCCTCCGGCGTGGTCGCGATCGAATCGTTGACGAAGCGCACGCCGTCCCGCTCCGCGACCGTCTCCAGTCGGTGCGGGACGCCGCGAAACGCGCGGGCGGCGTCGAGCGCGGACCGTGCGTCCGCGCCGAGTGCGCGCGCGGCGCCGAACGCGGCCATGAAGTTCGCGACGTTGTGGACGCCGGGGATCCGCAGCTCGCGCCGTGCGATCACCCGCGACCCGTCCGGCCCGATCACGTCCTCGCGATCGAGCCGGTAGCCGGAGGGGGGACGCTCGCCCGTCGAGAACCACACGACCTCCGCCGCGAGGCCGCGCGCGAACTCGCGGAAGCGCGGCTCCATCCAGTTCAGGACCGCCGTGCGCGCGCCGGCGAGCGCGGTCCGCTTCGCCGCCGCGTACGCGTCCATCGTCCCGTGTCGGTTGAGGTGAACCTCGTAGAGATTCGTCAGCACGGCGACCGCCGGCGACCGCTCGAGCCCGACCAGTTGCTCGAGCTGGAACGACGACACTTCGAAGACGACGAGCTGTCGCGGGCCGAGCGCATCGACCTCGTTCAGGAGCGAGCGCCCGATGTTGCCGCCGAGCACGGCGTCGATTCCCGCGGCGCGCGCCATCTCGAACAACAGCGTCGTCGTCGTCGACTTCCCTTTCGAGCCGCTCACCCATGCGAACGGCGCGCGCAGCCGCGAGAAGAACAGGCCGACTTCGCTCGCGAGCGGCACGCCGCGCCGCGCCGCGTCGGCGAGCAACGGTGCGTCGGGCGGGATCGCGGGGTTGACGACGATCAACTCGGCGCGCGCGAAATCCTCCGCGCGGTGCTCGCCGAGGACGCGCTCGAACTCGACGTCCGCGAGCCCGTCGAGCGTCGACTTCAGCTCATCGGCGGTGTGCAGATCGGTCGCCGTCACGCGCGCGCCGCGGCCCGCGAGGAATCGCACCACGGCGGCTCCGCCGTCGAACGACCCGAGCCCCATGACGAGCACGCGCCGGCCGGCGAGGTCAGCGTCGGCGGGGAACGAGTACCGGAGCGTCGGGAGCATCGCGACCGCGCGGGCCGCTCACTTCACTCGGACTGCTTTCGCATCCTCCATCGTCTTCTCGACGACGGCGCGCGAAGTGTCGGACTCGTCCTGCGGCGCGAGCACGTAGCGGTACGGGCGGTGATCGACGTACTGATCGCGGGTGAGGATCTCGTAGTAGAGGTCGTACGGCGGATCCTGGAAGTGCGGAGGGATCATCGTCTCCATGTGCCGCTCGGTGCGGAAGCCGGCCTTGCGGACGACGATCTCGCGCGTGCCGTAGTGCGTGAACGGCACCGTCACCGGCGACTGCCCGAGCAGCTTCCCGTCGAGGAACACGTCCGCCTTCTCGGGGACCGTTTCGATCGACATCGTCCGCTCGACGCATGCGGGCAGAGCCAGCAAGAGGATCGAGATCGTGGCGAACCGGGAGCGAAGCATGGAGCGACAACTTAGGGGCCCGGCGCCGCGAGGGAAGAGCGCCCGCCCTCCGGTGTTGACGATCCGCCCGCCGGCTGCTTGAATCCGACTCGAAACAGAATCACATTCGGATTCGACGCCGATGCCGACGCTGACCCGCGACTACGCGACGTTGCGCGCCCCGCTCCAGGAGCGGTCGCGACGCACCGCCGAGAAGATCCTCGAGGCCGCGCTGTCGTTGCTGTCGGAGCGGCGCATCGAGGACGTGAGCGTCGCCGCGATCGCGAAGAAGGCCGGCGTCTCGGTCGGTGCGTTCTATGAGCGCTTCTCGGGAAAGGACGCGCTGATCGCGTGGTTCGAAGAGCACTTCATCGCCGAAGTGCTCGACACCGCCGAACGGGTGCTCGATCCCGCGGCGTTCGTGAATCGCAGCGCGCGCGACGTGATCCACGCTTACGTGGCGATGGCAGTCGGCGCGTTTCGATCGCACAGCGGCGTCCTTCGGCAGGTCGCGCTGCGCTCGCGCACGACGCTCGACGAAGCGTTTCGCGCCCGCATCGCGCGCACCAACCGATTCCTGCACGATCGCCTGAGGATGCTCCTGCTCGCGCGCCGGGCCGAGATCGGCCACCCCGATCCCGTGGCGGCGGTCGACCTCGGGCTGACTTTCGTGTCGGCGGCGATGCGCGAATACGTGCTCTTCGCCGACACCCGGACGGGGTTCGCTCCGCTCGACGACGCGCGCCTGGTGCGCGAACTCGTCGACGCGTACGCGGCGTACCTCCGACTCGATCCATCGCCGCATGAAGGAGATCTCGATCATGGCAAGGAACGGAACCGTCGCGCTCGCTCTCACGCTCGCGCTCGCGGGAGTCGCGCGCGGCGCGTCTGACCCGGCCGCCGATGCAATCGCGGCAGCGCTCGACGCGGACCTGAGCGGGAGCGACGCGGGAGTCGCCGTCGCGGTCTGGCGCGATGGGGCGACGATCCACGAGTCCGTGCGCGGACGCGCCGACGCGGAGCGTGGCGTCGACCTCACGCCGGACACACCGCTCTACTTGGCTTCCACTGCGAAGCAGTTCACGGCCGCGTGCATCTTCCTCTTGGCGGCCGACCACGCGCTCAGCCTCGACGACGACGTGCGGAAGCACATCCCCGAGCTGCCCGAGTACCGGCACGTCGTGCGACTCCGCCACCTGCTGCACCACCGCAGCGGGATTCCGGACGTCTACGAATCGGCGATTCTCGCCGACATCCCGCGCACGAGCCTGAAGGACTCGGCCGCAGCGCTGGAGATCCTCAGGCGCCTCGATTCGCTCGACTTCGTGCCCGATTCGCAGTTCGTCTACTCGAACTCGAATTACGTCCTGCTCGCCGAAGTCGTGCATCGAGTGAGCGGCAAGACGCTCGCGGAATTCGCGCGCGAGCGTCTGTTCGGTCCCCTCGGGATGACATCGACATCGTTCGTGGACGACGAACACGGGCCGCCTGCGAACGCCGCGGTGGGCCACAGCGCTTCGGGCGCCGTCCGGGACATGCCGCGAATCGCCGGGCCGGGCGGACTGTGGTCGACGGTCCACGATCTCGGCAAGTGGGACGCGAACTTCTTCACGCCCAAAGTCGGCGGCCCCGCGCTCATCGCGGCACTCACGACGGTGCCGGCGCTCCCCGCGGGCACGTCGTGGAGCCCCGACATCGGACCCTACGCGGGCGGATTGATCGTCTGCCCGTTCCGCGGGTCCGTCTCGGTCAGCCATCCGGGCGGCGCGTTCGGGTTCCGGAGCGAGATCCTCCGCCTGCCCGAAAAGCACCTCACGTGCGTCTGCCTCACGAACTCGGAGACGGTCGACGCCCGCGGCTGGTGCCGGCGCCTTGCCGGAATCGCGCTCGGCCCGCCGTTCGACGCGCCGCCGCGGCCGGCAAGCGGAATCGCGACCGCGAAGGTGTCGGTGCAGCCCTTGATCGGGCTCTTCCGTGAGCGAGACGGCGGCGGGCTGCTCAGCATCGCGCAGCGCGGCGACGCCTTCCGGGCGACGATGGTCGGGACCATCGTTCCACTCGAGCAGGACGGCACGGGCGCGCTCGTCGGCTCTGAGACCCCGATCGCCGTTCGAGTCGAGCCGGCAGCAGCCGGATCGATCCGACTGCGCATCGGTGACGCGACGCCGCGCGAGTTCGCCACGGTCGAGCGCATCGCTTCGGGGGCAGGTGACCCGACGCCGATCGCCGGCACGTACCACCACTCCGGGCTCGACGCCACGATCACGCTCGCGGCGCGCGACGGGAGCGTCGTCTTCGAGCAGCACGGCGTCCCGCTGCTGCCGATCGAACCGTTCGGTCCGCTCGTCGCGGATTCCTGGGTCGGAGCCCGCAACGCGGTCTTGCTCGAGGTCGAGCGCGCGAGCGACGGCAAGGTCGGCGCCGTCGTCTTCCGTTCGCGAGGCGCCCGCGGGATGCGGTTCGAGCGAGTTCGCGACTGAGCGCAAACGCGGAACGCCGTCCGAGCGCGGCCCGGACGGCGTTCGATGTCTGGCGGAGAGGGGGGGATTTGAACCCCCGGAGCCGGAATTTCCAGCTCAACAGCTTAGCAAGCTGCCGCAATCGACCACTCTGCCACCTCTCCGGGTGAGCGAGCGCGCCACTTCATCCAAGGGCGACGAGACTGTCAACGGAGGCGAACGCGCCGGGATTTCGCGGGCCGGTCGGGGACGGCGTCCCGATTCACCGAGGGTCGACACACATCCTCAGGAACGAATCGTCGGAGCCCGCTCCCATGTCACACCCGTCTCCCGCCCTCTGGTCCCTCGCGTTCTTCTTCGCATCGATCGGCCTCGCCGCCGCTCAGTATCCGCTCGCGACCCATTACGGGTTGAGCGGAGCGGAACTCGGCAAGGACGTGTCGTGGGCCGGTGATCTGAACAAGGACGGCTACGACGACGTGATCGTCGGTGCGCCCTACCAGGACGACTCCATGATCCCCGGCTCCGGAGAGGCGCGCGTGATCTCCGGGCTCACGGGTCAACTGCTGCTGCGCTTCACGGACCCGAACGCGACGGAGTTCGGCTCCCGCGTCGCGGGCATGGGCGACCTGAACAACGACGGCACGCCCGACTTCGCGGTCGGCTCGCCGACGTTGAGCGTGAACGGCGCGAGCTGCGGCGGCGTCCGCGTGTTCTCCGGTCAGACCGGGCAGCTCATGTGGTCGTGGAACGGGATCGACGCGGGTGACGAAGCGTTCGTCGTGCGCAACGTCGGCGACGTGAACGGCGACGGCGTGAACGACGCGGCCGTCGGTGCGCCGTTCGACGAAGCGCCGTCCGGCTCGACCGGCAGCGTCCGCGTCTACTCCGGCAAGACCGGGCTCTTCCTCCGCTTGTTGACGCCGCCGGTCGACACGCCGAACTTCGGGTTCGACGTCTCGGGCGGCGACATCAACGGCGACGGACTCAGCGACATCGTCGTCGCCGCCCCGAACTTCTTCCACGACGCCGCGAAGCCCGGCCGCGTGATCGGCTACTCGGGCGCGAACGGCGCCGTGCTGTTCACCGCGAACGGGCCTGCGGACCCCAACTCGTCGCGATTCGCGATCGACATCGCGGTCGTCCCCGACGCGACCGGCGACGGGAAGCGCGACGTGCTCGCGTCCGCGGACGGGCTCGAAGCGGCGTACCTCTGCTCCGGCGCGAACGGTTCGCTCGCTCACGCGTTCTACGGCGATCCGCTCTTCGACGGGAACTTCGGCTACTCCGTCGACGGGATCGCGGACGTGAACGGCAACGGTTCGGCCGACTTCCTGATCGCGTCGCTCGGAGCCGGGTACTTCGGCACGAACGAAGTGGGTCGCATCCACGTGATCGACGGCGCGACGTTCCAGACGATCAGCGCGCAGCGGATGGACGTGTCGACCTCGCGCGAAGGCTACGTCTTCCGCGTCGCCGCGATCGGCGATGCGAACGGCGACGGACACCCGGACTTCGCGGCCACCGACCCCTACATGGACGACTTCACCAACGTCGGCGCGGGCGTCGTCGCGATCCACTCGACGCACTTCGGCTCGTGGGAGTCGCAGGGGGTCGGCTGCCCGGGCACCGGCGGTTTCACGCCCGAGATCTTCCTCGGCGAACAGGCGTGCCTCGTGCGGAACGGTTTCACAACGCTCTACGGACACCGGTTCTTCGGTCAGCAGCCGGCGCTCGTGATCGCGGGAGTCACGCCGACGTCGATCCCGATGCAGGGATGCCAATTGCTGACGCAACCGCTCTCGACGTTCGCGTTCACGGCGTACGGCGGCCCCGCGGCGGGCGCCGGCGGGTTCGTGCTCGGCATGAAGATCCCGCTCACGATCCCGCCGACCACCTTCTACATGCAGGCGTTCGGCGCCGATCCGGGCACGGTGCGCGGCTTCATCGCGTCGCAGCGCTTGCGCGTCACGACGGAGT
>CAZBOK010000056.1:0-16403 GCA_964493525.1 uncultured Phycisphaeraceae bacterium
TGCACCAGCGCGACGCGCGGCCCGGGCGCGATCTGACCCGCGACTTCGTCGATCCGCTTGCCTCCGTACCACCACGCCGCGGCGAACGTGGCGGCGCACGCGAGCAGCAGCGACGCGGCGACGAGCGGGCGGCGGCGCGCCGTGCGCGCGGCGTCGAACAGCGCGCCATTCCAGAACGCGGCGAGGAACGTGAGGCCGAACACGCCGGCGAGATCCGCGGTCTGCAGTAGGCGCGGCGACTGCGCGAACGCGCCGCCGATCATCAACCACGGGTAGCCGTTGAACGGCCAGTGCGCGCGCACGACTTCGATGCCGGTCCAGCAGATCGGCGCCGCGAGGACGACCGGCACCGGACGGAGCCGCCGGACCGCCGCGACGAACAGCGGGAACGCGAGCGCCTCCGGAACCGCCATCAACGCGAGGTTGATCCACGACGTCTCGACCAGCCAGTGGCAGCCGCCGACGAAGAAGACGAGTCCGCCGAAATAGGCCGCGAGGTAGCGCCGGCGGCGCGGCAGCTCGATGCGCGCGAGCGCGAGCAACGGAACCAGGCCGACCATCGCGGCCGGCCACAGCCCGATCGGTGGGAAGGCGAGCGCGAGCAGCGCTCCGGCTGCCGCGGCGAGCAGGGACGCAATCATCGAGCGCGGGCGTTCAACTCCGCCCCCACGATCGGCAGCACCGGCACCGTCGACCCGGCGTCGACGTCCCCCTCGCCGGAAGGGATGCCGAGCAGCGCGTTCGCGCGCGCGATGCAGCGCACGTCGCCGGAGCCGTTCCAACCGGTGAATCGCGCGACCGGGATCCCGCCGTCGAGCGCGAGCGTCGCGGGCAACCATTGATCGCGGTTGTGCACCTTCGTCACGCGCCGCTCGAGCGACGCGGCGAGGCGCGGCACCGACGCGTCGGCGCGGCCGCCGCGGCGACGCAGCGCGGGCCACACGAAGAGGTGGAACGTCACGAACGCGGAGACCGGATTGCCCGGCAACCCGAACACGACGCGCTCGTCGCGCGTGCCGAACAACGTCGGCTTGCCCGGCTTCAGCGCGACGCGGTCGAAGTGCACCTGCACGCCGAGCTGCGCGAGGATGTCCGGCGTGAAATCGTAGTCCCCCACCGACGAGCCGCCGGTCATCAGGAGCACGTCGTGCTCGAGGCCGCGGCGCGCGCGCGCTTCGATCGCGTGCTTGTCGTCGTGGACGATGCCGAGCTGGATCACTTCCGCGCCCGCGCGCGTGAGCAGCGCGCCCAGCATGAGCGAGTTCGACTCGCGGATCTGCGCGGCGCCGCGCGGCGAGTTCTGCGCCACGAGCTCGGTGCCGGTGGCGAGGATCGCGACGCGCGGCCGCCGCACCACCGTCACGTGGCCGACGCCGAGCGACGCGAGCAACGCGACGTGGCCGTGCGAGAGCGGCGTCCCGGCCTCGATCACCGTCTCGCCGCGGCGCACGTCCTCGCCTTGTCCGGCGATGTTCTCGCCGGGGCGCACGGCGTCCTCGAGCTCGACCGCGCCCGCGGACTTGCGCGTGCGCTCCATCATCACCACCGCGTCGGCGCCGTCGGGGATCGCCGCGCCGGTGAAGATCCGCGCCGCTTCACCGCGGCCGACGGAGCGGAGGAACGGGCGGCCCGCGGCCGATTCCCCGGTGACGTTCAGTCGTGCGCCGGGCGATTGCGCGTCGATGCTGCGCACCGCGAACCCGTCCATCGTCGACCGCGCGAACGGCGGGAGGTCGTCTTCGGCGACGACCGGCACCGAGAGCACGGCGCCGAGGGCGATGGGAACGGCGAGTCGCTCGGTCGCGTTTCCCGCGGGAGTCCGATCCAACACCAGTCGCAGCGCTTCGTCGACGGTCCGCATCGCGACCAAGTTAGAGATCCGGCGGCATGCAGACGATGCGGAAGACGCCGGTCGAGAATCTCGCGCAAGGGCCGCAGACATGACGTGCTACCATCCGCAAACCGCCGTTCGGAGAGCACCCACGGCCGACCGCCGTCTTGACGAGGAGAGGTGCGCGCTCGTGGCTCGAGTCTTCCCAACCGATCGTCGCATCCAGCGACGCGCGACGCGCGCGTTCGTCAGCGGGATGCTCGTGTCGTCCGTGCTCGCGGCCGCCCTCGCCGGGTGCAACCCCGTCGACGCGGGTTCCGACGCGAAGTCGAGCGGCACTCCCCTGGCGACCCCGCCGAAGGAACCGGCCGGCACCGCGCCGACGCTGGTGCGCGTCGGCCGCTTCACGCGCGGCGCCATCCACCGGTTCGTCGACGCGGACACCGACGTCCAGGCCGAGTGGCGCGTCGACGTCTACGCCAAGGTCGGCCCGGCCTACGTGAAGGAGCTGCTGGTCGACGAGGGCCAGTCGGTCGACGCCGGCCAGCCGCTCCTGCTCCTCGACGACGTCGATTTCCGCATCGCCTATCAGCGCGCGCTCAGCGGCCAGGCGACCGCGAAGCAGAAGCTCCTGCAGGCGGAGCTGGCATTGAAGGAAAGCGAAGCACGCGCGCGCATGTCGCAGGCGACGTTCGAGAAGGCGGAGATCGACTGGCATCGCGCGACCGCTGCGATGAACGGCGAGCTCGACGTGCTCTCCAAGAAGGAGCTGCAGGACGCAAAGTCGGAGTTCGACCAGCGCAAGGCCGAGCACGAAGCCGGCGAGCTGGCGATGGAAGGCGCGAAGAACGACCTCGAGGTCGCGAAGCTCGCGTGCCGCACGGCCGACATCGAGCTGGAGAAGGCGCAGAACGACCTCGACCACTGCACGGTGCGCTCGCCGATCAAGGGCGTGATCCAGCAGCGTGACGTGAACGCCGGCCTGCTCGTCTCGTCGGCGACCCACCTCTTCATGATCGTCGATCCGACCCGCCTGATCGCGGGCCTGCGCATCAACGAGGACGAGTTGCCGTTGATCTCCACGGGCCTCACGGTCGAGTTCCGCTTCGGAGCGCTCCCGAATCGCCTCTTCCTCGGGAGCGTGGAGGCGGTGAACCCCGAGGTCGACCCGTCGTCGGGTCAGGCGAAGGTGCGCGCGCGCCTCCGCGACGACGCGATCGGCATCGTGAAGCCGGGCATGTACGCGAACGTGCGGATCGTCGTGGAGTCGCGCGAGGACGCCGTGCTCGTGACGAAGCGCGCGATCGTCTACCAGGACGGGAAGAACTACCTCTTCCTGCTGGACGGTGACGTCGCGCGGCGCGTCGAGTTCACGCCCGGCGCCACCAAGGAAGGCGATCAAGAGGTCGTGCTGATCGACGGCAAGGCGCCCGATCCGGATCGCGAGGTGGTGATCGTCGGGCAGGACCACCTCCGCGACGGCGATCACGTCACGGTCAAGCGGGACGCGCCGTGACTCGGAAGGGCGGCGCCTACGCGCTGTTCATCGAGCGCCCGGTCGCCACCACGATGATGGTGCTGGCGATCGCGACGTTCGGCGCGATCTCGCTCACGAAGATCCCGCTCGAGCTGCTGCCCGAGATCAGCTACCCGACGGTCACCGTCCGCACCCAATATGCGGGCGCCGGTCCGGAGGACGTCGAGGAGCGCGTGTCGAAGCGCCTCGAAGAGACGCTCGCCGTGCTGCCCGGGTTGAAGCACCACTCGTCGATCAGCCGCGCGGGCGTGTCGGACGTCGTGCTCGAGTACCAGTGGGGAACGAACCTCACGGCCGCGACGCAGGAGATCCGCGAGCGCCTCGATCGCACGCCGCTTCCCGCGGAGGCGGAGAAGCCGCTCATCCTCAAGTACGACCCGAACCTCGACCCCGTGATGCGGCTGTCGCTCTCGGGCAACGCCGACCTGAAGGACCTGCGCGTCGCCGCGGACGAGATCCTGAAGCGCGGGCTCGCGACAGTGCAGGGCGTCGCCGCTCCGAAGGTGCGCGGCGGACTCGAGGACGAGATCCGCGTGCGGCTCGACGAGAAGAAGATCACGAGCCTCGGCCTCGACATCTCCGAGGTCGATCGCCGCCTGAAGATCGAGAATGTCAACCTCGCGTCCGGCACGCTGGTCGAAGGCGACACCGAGTACCTCGTCCGCACGCTGAACCAGTTCGCGACGATCGACGAGATCCTCGAGCTCGCCGTCGCCGACCGCGGCGGCGCGGCGATCCGCTTGAAGGAGATCGCGTCCGTCGAGCGCACGCACAAGAAGCGCGACGTCATCACGCGTGTCGACGGCCTCGAGAGCGTGGAGCTGCTGATCCAGCGCGAGGCGGATGCGAACATCGTCGACCTCGCCGACGCCGTGCGGAAGAAGCTGTTCGGGTCGGAGGAGGATCAGAAGTTCCTCGCCGACATCCGCACCGGGAAGACTCCCGACCCGGAAGTCGAGCTGCGGAACGAGCTGCTGAACGCGAAACCGGCGGCGACTCCGGCCGAGCCGAAGCCCGACGGCATGGGCGGGCCGATGGCGGAGGAGAATCCGCGGATCACCGAGCTGCGCGCTCTCGTCGCGAAGAAGCGCGCCGCGCTCGACTGCCTGAAGGAGAAGCTCCCGCCGGGCTTCGAGGTGCGCGTGATCTCCGATCAGTCGGGGTTCATCCGCACCGCGATCGACGAAGTGCGCGGCTCGACGATCATCGGCGGCATCCTGTCGGTGCTGATCCTGCTGCTGTTCCTCAAGGATTCGGTCGCCACCGCGATCATCTCGATCTCGATCCCCCTGTCGATCGTCGCCACGTTCGCGCCGATGTACCTGTTCGGCGTCACGTTCAACATCATGTCGCTCGGCGGCCTCGCGCTCGGCATCGGCATGCTGGTCGACAACTCGATCGTCGTGCTCGAATCGATTTACCGCTGCCGCGAGGAAGGCGACGACGACAAGTCGAGCGCTCTGCGCGGCACGAAGGAAGTCGGTCTCGCGGTCAGCGCGTCGACGTTCACCAGCATCGCGGTGTTCTTCCCCATCGTCTTCGTCGAAGGCGTCGCGGGGCAGATCTTCGGCGACCAGTCGCTCACGGTCGTGTTCTCCGTGCTCTCGTCGCTCGCGGTCGCGTTGTTCTTCCTGCCGATGCTCGCCGCGCGCGTGCGGATGGCGGGAGCGAAGGACGCCGCGCCGAAGCGCCGCCTGCGCGACGTGCCGCCGCTCAAGTTCATCGCGGAGGTCGCGCCGCCGCTGGTCCTGCCGCCGCGGTTGATCGCGTGGCGCGGGTACAACGCACGCTCCAAGGCGAGCATCCTGCAGGCGATCTTGTTCTTCCCGCTGCTCCCGATCCAGGTCGCCCTCGAGCTGTGCTCCCGCGTCGTCCTCGTGCTGGCGGCGGTCGCGCTGTTCGTGGTCGGCGCCGTGTTCCGGGTGATCTGGAAGCTGCTCGCGCTGCTCGCGACGCCGATCCGCGTCGTGTTCGACTTCGTGTTCGACCGCATCGCGAACGCATACCCGCACGTCATCCGCGCGTGCATTAGGACGCCGCTCGCGGCCGTGCTCACGATCCTCGTGCTGATGTCGGGCGCCGCCTTGTGCTTCTCGTTGTTCCCGAAGCTCGGCACCGAGCTGCTGCCCGCCGTGCATCAGGGCGAGGTGATGGTGCACTGCTACCTGCCGGTCGGGACGCCGGTCGAGCGCGCGGCGGCGACGATGCTGCCGATCGAGCAGGAGATCGCGAAGGTGCCCGAAGTGATGCAGGTCGCGTCGGCGATCGGCGTCGGCCGCGACGAGATCGCCGAGCCCGACGAAGGCAGCCACTCCGCGCGAATGCTGCTCGAGCTCGCGGGCGGGAAGGATCCGGCGGCGATCGAAGACCGCGTCGTCGCGCGCGTCCGAACGATCCTGGAGCAGCGGCCCGAACTGTCGGCGTTCCGCTTCTCGCGGCCGACGCTGTTCTCGATCAAGGCTCCGCTCGAGGTGCAGGCGAAGGGGAACGATCTCGACGCGCTGCGCGACGCCGCGGCAGAGATCGCGCAGGAGATGCGCAAGATCGACGGCGTGAACGACGTGCGATCGACGGTCACGCGCGGCAGCCCGGAAGTGCGGCTGACGTTCGACCGCGAGAAGCTGCGGCGCTACGGCCTCGACATCGAGGCGATCGCGAACCGCGTCCGTGCGCAGGTCCAGGGCGTCGTGTCGACGCGCTTCGCCGACGGCGAGCGCCGCGTCGACGTGCGCGTGCAGGCGGACATCGACACGGTCGAGAAGCTGTTCGACGTCACGGTGAATCGCGGCCGCGCCATGGACCTTTCCGACACGCTCGACCGCGGCCGCGCGGGCGGCGGCGAGTCGACGGGCCGCGGCACCGCGTCGATCCAGGACCGCACGCTGTTCCCCGGGCTGTCGCTCAATCTCGCGGGCGGCGCGCCGATCCCGCTGCGCAGCGTCGCCGACGTGACGCTCGTCGAGGGCCCCTCCGAGATCCGCCGGCTGCGCGGCCAGCGCGCGGCGCTCGTCACGGCGAGCGCGACTCGCCTCGACGTCGGCGGCATCGTGAAAGAGCTCGAACGCGTCGCGACGCGCGTCGAGAGCAAGCACGCGGACCTGGTGTGCGCGGTCGGCGGGCAGGGCGCGGAGATGGGCGACGCGCTGCAAAGCATGAAGCTCGCGCTCTACCTCGCGGTGTTCCTGGTCTACCTCGTGATGGCGTCGCAGTTCGAGTCGATCATCCAGCCGCTCATCATCCTGCTGTCGGTGCCGCTCGCGCTCGCCGGCGCGGTGCTCGGCCTCTGGAAGACCGGCACGCCGATCTCGGTGGTCGTGGTGATCGGCGTCATCGTCCTCGCGGGCATCGTCGTGTCGAACGCGATCGTGCTGCTCGACTACACGAACCAGCTCCGTGCGCGCGGGCGCTCCACGGTGGAGGCTCTCGCCGAAGCGGGCCGCGCCCGACTGCGGCCGATCCTGATGACCAAGCTGACGACGATCTTCGGCCTGCTGCCGCTCACCGGCGTGTTCGAGCGCATCGACGGCCTCGAGCGCTACACCGGCACGCTGCTCAAAGGCTCCGAGCTCGAAGCGCCGATGGCGGTGACCGTGATCGGCGGGCTCTCGCTCGCGACGCTGCTCACGTTGCTCGTGATCCCGGCGGTGTACCGCCTCGTCATCGGCGAGAAGAAGATCGTCCCGGCCGACGCGCTCGCCGCGGCTCCCGCATCGCCGGCGCCGCCGACTCCGTGAAGAGTCGCGCGCGGCGCACCGATCCAGTTCGACTGGCTTCGGGTCGCCGCGCGCGTCGTCATTCGATGGTGGATGGCACCGGAGTTGAACCGGCGACCTCTACGTTGCGAACGTAGCGCTCTCCCAACTGAGCTAGCCACCCACGTAGGAGAAGCGCGGGATCGTAGCGGCGGCTCCCGAACGAATCCAGCCGTGTCTCTCGACGCCGATCCGACGGGAACCGGTCGCGGTCAGTGAGCGGCGTGCTCGATCAACGTCGTCGCGGTCATCTCGCTCGGCTGCGGCATGTCCATCATGTCGAGGAGCGTCGGGGAGACGTCCGCGAGGACTCCCCCTTCGCGCAGCCGCGCCCCCTTCCACTTCTCACCGATCAACAGGAGCGGCACCGGATTCGTCGTGTGCGAGGTGTGCGGGCAATCGTGCTCGAAGTCCCACATCGTCTCGCAATTGCCGTGGTCGGCGGTGAGGAGCACCGCGCCGTTCTTCGCGAGGATCGCGGGGACGATCTTCGACAGCGCGGCGTCGACCGCCTTCACCGCGAGCACGGCGGCGTCGAGCTTGCCGGTGTGACCGACCATGTCGGGGTTCGCGAGGTTGAGGACGATCAACTGGTGGCGCCCCGCCTCGATCTCGGCGACCAGCCGCGCGGTGACCTCGGGCGCGCTCATCTCCGGCTTCAAGTCGTAGGTCGCGACCTTTGGCGACGGGACCAGGATCCGGTCTTCGCCGCGGCGCGGGGTCTCGACGCCGCCGCTGAAGAAGTAGGTGACGTGCGCGTATTTCTCGGTCTCCGCGATGCGGAGCTGGTTCATCCCCGCGTCGGCGACGACGTCGGCGAGGATGCGGTCGAGCGACTGCGGCGGGAACGCCTCGGCGATGCCGAGCGCGGGGAAGTCGGCGCGGTACCGCGACATCGACACGAGCTTCACGCGCGGCCGCGGCGCCGGAAGCGCGAACGACGAGAAGCCGGGATCCACCAGCGCGAGCGAGAGCTCGCGCGCGCGGTCCGCGCGGAAGTTGAAGAACACGACCGCGTCGCCGTCCGCGATCCGCCCGCCGTCCCCCACCACCGTCGGCTGCACGAACTCGTCGGTCTCCTCGCGCGCCCACGCGGCGCGAACGGCGTCGCCCGCGGAGTTCGCGCGCTGACCGATGCCTTCGACCATGCAGCGGTACGCGCGTTCGACGCGGTCCCAGCGGTTGTCGCGGTCCATGGCGAAGTAGCGCCCGATCACGGAGGCGATGCGACCGCACTTCGCCGACTTCAGCACCGCTTCGAGCTCGGCGATGAATCGATCGGACGACTTCGGCGGCGTGTCGCGTCCGTCGAGGAACGCGTGGACGAGCAGCCGATCCTGCGCGACGCCGCGCGCGGCGAACAGCTCGACGAGGGCGCGCACGTGGTGATCGGACGAATGCACCCCGCCATCCGAGACCAGGCCGATCAGGTGCACCGACCCGCGCGACGACTGCGCGTGCTGCACTGCGCTCAACAGGGCGGCGTTCGTTCGGAACGATCCGTCGCGGATCGCGCGATCGATGCGCGTGATCATCTGCCAGACGATCCGCCCCGCGCCGAGGTTCATGTGGCCGACGTCGGAGTTCCCCATCAGGCCGTCGGGAAGACCGACGCACTCGCCCGAGGTGTTCAGCGTCCCGAGCGGGAAGTTGGCGCGGAGGAACCGGAGGTATCGCGGGTCCGCGACCGAGATCGCGTTCGTCGGGGACGGCGGAGCCTCGCCGAAACCATCGAGGACGATGAGCGCGGTGGGCGGCTTCGGTCGGGTCATGGGCGCATCCGGAACCGTGCGATCGGCACGGGCGCGCCCGAATCTACAGCGCGGATTCGAGAGTTTTCAGCGTGATGTCGCGCGATCGATCCGCCGCCGTCCGCAGGCGCTCGAGCTCGGCGAGCGCGTCCGCCGTCGCGGGCGGATCTTTCAGCGCCGCCGCGTTGATGCGGACGTTGAACGAGAGCCCCTCGAGCGCGGCGCGCAGCGCGAGGGCGCAGACGGCGGCATCGCTCGCGAGGTTCTTGTTCAACCGATCGGAGATCGCGGCGATCGCGTCGAGCCCTGCGGCGCAGAGTCGCGCTCCCGCGAGCGGCGTCTCGAGCGCGCCCATCAACGCCGCGCGGATCGCGGCCTTGCGCTTCTCGACCTGCTCCGGGGTCTCCTTCGGCAATGCGTAGGCCGCGCTCACCGCGTCGTACGCGGCGCAGTCCGCGTCCACGAGCGGCAGGAGCCGGTCTTTCAAACCGTCGAGCGTCGCGACCGCGCTCTCCAGCACCGGACCGTGCGCCTCGAAGCCCTTCTTGCCGATCGTGAATCGCGCGGCCATCGCGCCGAGCGCCGCGCCGACCGCGCCGAACACCGCCGATGCGGCGCCTCCGCCGGGAGTCGGCGTGCGCGCCGCGCAGGCCGCGACGAACGCCTCGATCGATCCCTCGACGTGCGTCCGCCGCTCAGTCATTCGAGGACCTTCCGCCGAACAGACCGAGACGCGACGCCCAGTAGAGCAGCTCCATGATCGCGGACGCCGCGGCGGCAACGTAGGTGAGCGCCGCCGCGTTCAGGACGGCGCGCGCGCCGGTGAGCTCGTCCTCGCGCAGCACGCCGCCGTTCGCGAGCACGGCGAGCGCGCGCTTCGACGCGTCGAACTCCACCGGGAGAGTGACGAGCGAGAACACGACGATGCCGATCAACACCGCGATGATCGCGTAGGCGACCGTTCCGACGTGGCCGCGCACGAACACCCCGGAGAAGATCCCGATCAGGATCAAGAACGGCAGCAGGTGGCTGCCGATCGACACGAACGGGACGATCGCGCTGCGGAACGTGAGCGGCGCATAGTTCTCGGCGTGCTGCAGCGCGTGACCGGTTTCGTGCGCCGCGACGCCGATCGCCGCGACCGAGCGGCTGTCGTGCGTCGCTTCCGACAGGCGCAGGGTCCGCGTGCGCGGGTCGTAATGGTCGGAGAGGAACCCGCCGACGCGCTCGACCTTCACCGCGTCCAGCCCCGCCGCATGCAGGAGCATCTGCGCGACGTCGCATCCGCGCATTCCGGAGCGCGTCGCGACCTGCGACCAGCGGTGGAAGGTCGACTTCACGCGGAACTGCGCCCAGAGGGCGAGCAGGATCGCGGGACCGACGAGAATGAGATACAGCGGGTCGAAGATCGGCCCGACGAACAACAGTGAGAGGGGTTCGAAGTGCACGGCGAGATCCTCCGTCCCGTCCACGGCGGGCGGGCGCGCGGTGTAGCGGATCGGTCGCACTCACGCAACCCGCGGGCAGCACGCGGTTTCGCGCCTCGCTTGCCTCACCCCGAAACCCACCGTACTCTCTTCCGGTTCGGGTCGTCTTTTCCCAAGGAATGGGAAGCGCTCGGCTCGCAGTCCGTTCTGTCGCCCCGTTCCGATGGGGCCGGTCGCACGCCCGCGCGGCCGCTCGCACTCTCCGCTCGAGGTGACCTCTGATGTCGAATTCGGCGATGCTTCGTCTCGTGATCCTCCTCGTGCTCGTCGCCGCCGCGGGGTTCGCCGGATGGCGTCTGCTCGGCGACGGCGACGGCACCGACGCACCGGTCGTCACGCCGTCGAATCCGACCCAGAAGGCGCCCGTCACGCCGACCTCTCCCGAGAACCTGACCTCCGACGTGAAGTCCGAGACGGTGAAGCCGGTGTCGGGCGCCGAGCGCGTCGACGTGATGTCCGTCGAGGTCGCGGGCTCGACCGACTTCAACGCCGGCACCGGGACTCTCTCCGGGTTCGTCCGGAACGAGCGCGGCGAGGCGGTGAAGGACGTCGACGTCTCGCTGCAGATCGGTCCCGACAACCTCGCGACGATCTCCCTCCCCACCGCCCGCACGCCGACCGGCCGCTCGATGAAGACCGACGGCGACGGCGTGTTCAACTTCGATCGCCTGCCGCCGGCGGCGAACTACGTCGTGATCGCGACGCATGCGGACTATGCGCAGACGGAAGTTTCCGGCGTGATCGTGCGCTCGAATGACGTGAACCGATCGCCCGACATCGTGCTCGCCAAGGGCTCGGTCGTGAACGGGATGGTCTCCGACACGAACCATGCGCCGATCGCCGGAGCGACGGTGGAGCTCTGGGACTCGCTCGCGAACAACATGTTCGCACCGGATCCGAAGCAGCCGGCGAAGCCGTGGCGCACGACGACCACGGACGAGCGCGGCAACTACGAGTTCACGAACGTCCACCTCAAGTCGTTCGAGATCACCGTGAAGGCGCAAGGGTTCGGCAGCGCCTCGCGCACGCAGGCATCGTTCATGTCGACGCAGCAGTCGGTGCGACTCGACTTCACGCTCTCGCCGGCGACCGGCATCTCCGGAGCGGTCACCGATCTCACCGGGCGGCCGATCCAGAACGCCACGATCGACGCGCTGCAGCTCGGTCAGACGCAGGACACCGGCCTCTCGAAGGGCTCGGCGATCAGCGACGCGAACGGGCTGTTCCAGATCAACGGCATCGCGGACGGCACCTACAACGTGACCGCACGCGCCGTCGGGTTCACGCAGAAGACCGTGACCGTCGTGATGGCGGATTCGCGCGAGACGCGAATCGCACTCGACCCGCAGGGCATCATCGCGGGCGTCGTCCTCGACGCGACGTCGCAGCGCCCGGTGACGCGCTTCTCGTTGCGGCTCGTGAAGCAGATCGGGGGCGAGTCGCAGCCCGATCGCAACGTGCAGAGCTTCGAGTCGAAGGACGGCTCGTTCAACTACGTGAACGTGGAGCCCGGCACCTACCGGGTGCAGGCGACCGCGCAGGGGTATGCGCCGAACAACTCGGAGCCGGTCGTCGTGAGCCGTGGCGAGACGACGAAGGGCGCGACGGTCCTGATGGACCAGGGCGGCACGTTGACCGGCCGCGTGATGAGCGGCGGCAAGGCCGTCGCCGGCGTGCGCGTGAAGCTGAACATGAACAAGTTCGTCGACATCCCGCTGTTCGCGATCCTCGGCAGCCTGCCGGGCGGCAAGCCGCCGGCGTCGCCGGAGACGAAGACCGGCGAGGACGGCACCTGGAAGCTCGCGTTCCTCGAGCCCGGCCAGTTCCAGGTCGAGTTCACCAAGGCGGAGTTCGCCACGGCGCGCGTCGATGACGTGACGGTCGAGGACAACAAGGTGATCGACGTCGGCGTGACGAACCTCTCCGCCGGCGGCTCGGTCACCGGCGTCTGCCTCGACGCGACCGGCCGCGCGTTCCCGGACGGCGCGGTCAACTGCTCGGTCGCGAACGGCAGCTCGCGCAGCGTGAAGAGCGACATCGAGGGGCGCTTCGAGTTCAAGAGCCTCACGCCCGGCACCTACAAGCTGACGCTGATGCCCGACAAGATGGACGGCGCCCCGATCAACCCGTTCCTCTCGATCGTCTACGCGCAGAAGACCGAGACCGTGGTCGAGGTCCGCGAAGGCGAAGTCGTGAAGGTCACGCTGCGCCTGCCGTCGATGCAGAAGTAGTCCGGCGCGTCAGCGCTGGGTCGGGTCGGTCGCGGACAGCCAGAGCGAGAATTCGTCCTTCAACCGCTTGAGCTCGAGCAGTGCCGCGTCGGCGGGCTCGATGGCGGCTTCACTCGCCATGCCGCGAATGCGAGTCATCAGACCTTCGAGCGATTCGAGCGGCGCGTCCATCGCGTGGTGGAGCCGCTGCCCCGCTGCGCGCAGCTCGTCCAGGCACACGCGCGTGGCCGTCTCGCGATCCGCGGTGCGCGCGGCGATGTCCGCGAGCTTCAGGTTCGTCTCGACCGCGCCGTCGAGCAGCGCGTCGTTGCCGCGCTCCCCCATCAGCACGTCCTCGTTCCGCGACTCGACCTGCACCACTTCGGCGCGGCGCTCGACGTCGGAATCGATGCACGCGTTCGCGCCCGCGAGCAACGCTTCGTCGAGCGCGGCAAGCGCGTCTTCGATGCTGAGGCCGAGGCGGTCGAGCTGATACTCGGCGTGCGCGGCCTCCATCATCCGATGCAGGATCGCCTGGAACGTCTCGAACACGCCTTCGCCGGTGAGCGCGACGGCCGGCACCGACGGACGGTGCTCCTGGTTCAGCAGTCGGTCGAGTTCCGCGACCGGCAGCGCGTCCGCGCAATCGCGCTTGTTGAACTGGACGACGATCGGCACGCGCGCCGGGCTCATGCCGAGCTGCGCGAGGTTGCCGTGCAGGTTCAGGTACGACTCGACGTCATCCTGCAGCGCTTCGCGCCGCGAGTCGGCGACGAACACGATGCCGTCCGCGCCCTTCAGCACGAGGCGGCGCGTCGCGTTGAACTTCACCTGCCCGGGCACCGTGTACCCCTGCACGCGGACCGCGTAGCGGTCGAGCAGCTTGAAGGAGAGCGGGAGGTAGTCGAAGAACAGCGTCGTGTCGCGATCGGTGTTCAGCGACAGCACGTCGGTCGAGCCGTTCGGGTCGAGGATCCGCTTCACGCGCGTGAGGTTCGTCGTCTTGCCGCCGTAGCCGGGGCCGTAGTAGACGACCTTGAGGTGGATGCTGTTGTCGCTCGGGTTGAAGAGGCTCATCGGCGCGCATCCGTGAAGTCTTCTGCCGCAACTCGACCGGAGTTGCCCGCAACGCTTATCGGCAGGTCGCGGCCCGCGCTTGACGAAGGAACGCGCGAAGGCGCAGTCGCGCGTCGTTGCACCCTGCTCGACCTCGCGGCAAGATCACTCGATCGACCGATCCCCGGCGGTTGCGCGACATTGGCGCCGGTCGGATCGAGGGAGGACTCCGCATGATGCTCGCCTGCCGCGCCCTGCTCTGTCTCGCGCTCGCGTCCGTTCCCAGCGGCGTGTTCGATGAGAAGGTGCCCGACGTGCAACTCGTCGGTGGGCTCTTTGACAAACTCGTTCAGGGCGGAAGCTACAGCGCAAGAACACGCGTGCTCCACTGGGAGCGCCGCGAACGAGCGAGCACGAATCCCACGGACCCCTGGAAGTGGTCCGAGAATGCGTACTCGACGCGCTACTCCATCGTCGCCGTATGCAGCCGGCTCGCGGGGGACGAGGTGTATGTCGCCGGCATCCTGCCCGACGAGCGGTCGGTGATCGAGCGCTGGAAGTTCCCGAAGAAGAAAGGGCGCTGGGTGTACTCGATGACGAGCCCGGCGCCGCCGATCGGAACGCCGGCCGGGCCGTGGTCGGCCTCGCTCGGTCTGCACGGTGCCGCGATCACGATGTCGACTCCTCCGGCCACGTGGTATGCGCCGGAGATCACCGTGATCATGGAAACGGGCCAATACGGGTTCATTCGCGCGATCGACGTCGACCCCGAAGGCCGCTTCCTGCTGTTCAGCCGGTATCCCGAGGGCGACGTGTACTCGATCGACCTCTCGCAGAATCCACCGGTGCCGACGCTCGCGTTCTCCTCCACAACTCATCCTGAACTCGCGGCGCTCGGTTCACTGACGATCTCGCAGCACGAGACGCTCGGCCGCGTGTGCATCGTCGAGCCCGCCGACGAGTCGAAGGCGACGCTGCTCGCGAATCCGCCGCCCGCGGTGCTCCTGATCGACGCGAACAACGATGCGATCTTCGAGTCGACGCAGGTGATCCCGCTGCAGGACTTCCTCGACTCCTGCGCGATCGACCAGAACGATCACTGCGTGTGGTCGCGGCCCTGGGTGCACGGCTGATCGGCGAGCGCCGCGCGCCACGCGGCGCCCGGTTCAGCGACGAGCGCCGCCGTCGAGCGGCGGGAAATCCGCTTCGCGGAGGGGGCGCGTTCGCGCGCCGAGCGATTCCTCACGCAGCATCCCCTTGAGCGCGACGGCCGCGGCCTTCGCGTCGGGCGCGCTCGCGCGCGACAGCGACAGCGCAAGGAACCCGGCGCGCGACGTCGATCCGTCGAGTGGGATCTCGAGCACCGCGTTCAGCGTCGCCGCGGCGCGCCACGCCGCAGATCCGGCGGCGCGCGCGCGCGCGATCGCGAACCACTCGTCCGCGGCGTCCGTCCCGCGGCGCACCGCGCCGACGGCGAGCGCGGCCGGCGCACGCGAGTCCTCGACGCAGAGCCAGCGCAGCGGGTCCGCCGCCGCCACCACGGACGCGGGCGCGAGCGACGCGAAGGTGCCTGCCGCTTCGTCGCCGGTGATGCGTTGGACGCGCGGCTCGAACGGCCCGGACGAGACGGCGACCATCGCCGCCCCGAGCGCGCGCGCGCCGGCGTCGGCCGACGCGAGCAGCGCCGATGGATCCAGCGGTCGGTTCGCGTTGTCGAGGACGACCGCGGCCGCGACGAGGCGGCGCACCGCGCGCGGATCGACGCCCGCGGCGAGCGCCGCGAACGCCGGCGCGATGCGCTCGGACGACGGGTCGACCTCGACCAGCGCCGCGAGCGATGCGGCACGAACGATCGGATCCGGATCCGCGAGCGCGGCTTCGAGTGCGGTCCGACTCGCGACATCGCGGCCTCTGCCGAGCAGCCACGCGCTGACGGCGCGCACGTCCGGACCCGCGTCCGTGATCGCGGCCGCGCCGGTCGCAGCGGCGTTCCGCGCGTCGCGCGCGACCGCGAGCGCCCACGCGACCCGCTCTCGATCCGTTCGCGCGGAGCCGATCGCTCGAACCGCGAGTTCACGCTCGGTCGCTCCGGCATCGACGGCGAGCGCCGCGTCCGATCGCGCGAGCGCGAGCTCCGCCGCGCCGGGGAGATGCAGCGCGCGGAACAGCGCGTCGCGCGCGTCGCTCGACGCCGCCGGATCGCACAGCGCCGCGGTGAGTCGTCGGGCCGCGGCACGTTCGACCGCACCGTCGTTCGCGCCGCGCGCGGGGCGCGATGCGGCGCCGTCCGCGGCAACACCATCTTCCGCCACGATGAGCCCGACCAGGATGCGGTCCTCGATCACGAGTCCGCGCGTGCTCAGGACGCCTTCGACGATCGACGCCGCCGTGCCGGCGGCGATCTCCTCCGGCGGGACCATCGCGTCGATGCGATCGCCGAGCGCGGGGTCGAACGCGAGCGGCCGACGGCCGGGAACCGCCGCGGAGATCCGGTCGATCACCGCCCACAACGGCAGCGGCGCGCCGATCGCCGCGGGCAGGCCGGTCAGCGTCCCCGGCTCGAACCACGCGTCCTGCTCCGCGTCCGGCTTCGCCGTCGTCGTCGGATCGACGCGCCGGCCGATCTCCGCCAGCAGGAGTTCCTCGAGCAACGCCCGCGCGGCCGCGCGCGAGCCCTCGCCCGCGCCGGTCGCCGCGAGCCGGTGCAGGATCGCGCCGCACGCGGGACACGACGCGACCGCGGCGCGCAGCGCGAGACGCGACTCCGGCGCAGCGGCCG
>CAZBOK010000057.1:0-16386 GCA_964493525.1 uncultured Phycisphaeraceae bacterium
GTCGCTACGGCGAGGCCGCGTCGATCGCGCGGCGCGTCGCGGTGCGATACCCCGAAGACGTCGAGCTGCTGCTGGTCTCGCGCGCGGCGGTCGACTCGTTCCTCGCCGGCGACCCGGAGCCGCTGCGCCAACTGCGCGACCGCTCCGAGCTCGGCCCCGATCTCTCGAACGACGTCGTGCGCGCGTGCTTCGGCTTGACGCTGCGCGAGAACGGTGCGCCGGCGGCCGCGAAGTACCTGCAGCGCGCCCGCGAGTTCACGCCGCAGCGCGACTGGGCCGCTCTGCCGACGGCCGCGGCGTTCGCGCTGACTCCGTTCCACCTCGACGTCACCACATTCCTCTCGCGCTACGAGTCGTCGTTGAAGAACGGCACCGTTCCACTCGACGATGCGGTCCTCTACTTCGTCACCCGCCTCCGCGATCCCGCGCAGCGCAAGGCTCCCGATGTCGAGCCGGGCGCCGACGGCGAGCTGCTGTGGTTGAAGTCCGCCGCGGAACGACGCGAGCACGACACGTCGATCACCGAGCTGTACCTGAACTTCCTGCTGTTCAAGTTCGCGGGCCGCGGATTCGAGGAGGAGGCGCATCGCATCGCCGACCGACTCGCGCGGTTCGACATCCACGCGGCGACGCCCGCGCGACACGTCGCCGGCGACATCGAGATCACGAAGGGTCCGGTGCTCGCGGCCGCCTGGATCCTCCCCCATTACCAGGCCGACCAGAACGATTTCCGCAACTTCCAGACGCTCGGCCGGCTGCTGATCCTGAGCGATCCGACCGGCGACGCGCTCGCGCACCTCGGCCTCGAAGGTCGCGCGCGGTTCCCGAACCGCCTCGATCCCGACCTCTTCGGTGCGACCGCCGCCGCGCGCCGGAAGCAGCTCGCCAATGCCCGCGAATGCGTCGAGCGCGCCGTGAAGATCGCGAAGACGCCCGACGAGGTCGATCAGGCGTTGCTCGGGTTCCTCCACCTGAGCGACGTGTTCCACGACCCCGACGTCTCTTCGGACCTGGCGCGACGCATCGCCGCCGCGAAGAGCCGCCATCCGTTCCTGCGCGACTTCCTGGTGCGCCGCTACAGCGGCCACACCGAGCTCGACCGCGAGATCCTCGCGGTGATGTCGCCGCTGATCGACGACGACCCGACGTTCTTCGAAGGCGCGGCGGTCCTCGCGCGCAGCCTCGGGGACGGCGAGAAGGACGCGGAGCTCACGGCGCTGGCGGAACGCCTCACGAACGTCGCGCCCGGCAGTCCGGAAGCGGGCACCGCGGGCGACGCGCTCGCGGCGGTCGTCCGCACGCTGGTGGAGCGCAAGCAGGAGGAAGCCGCGCTCGCGCTCGCGAACGCCGCGCTCCTGGCCGATCCCTCGAACATCGAGCTGCGCAAGCTCCGCGTCGACCGGATCGCGAAGCGGGACGGCCGCCCCGCGACGATCACCGATCTGCGCCTCTTGACCGCGCTCGCTCCGGAGGACGTCGACCTGCTCCTGCGCTGCGCGGAGACGCTGCTCGCCGAGAACGGGGCCCGCATCGACGGCGTCACGTCGCTCGCCGCGCTGCTCGAGAAGCGCGCCCCGAACGATCCGCGCTTGTTCGCGCTGCGCGCGTGGATCGCGTTCCGCGCCGACGACCTCAAGTCCGCGCGCCAGTGGATCGGCCGCGCGCTGTCCCTCGACCTCGCCTCGAACGCGTACCGGTATGCAACCGGCGTGTTCGCGTGGCTCGACGGAGACGCGAAGGTCGCGAAGGACGGACTCTCCGGCGTCGCGAAGGACTACGAGTTCTGGCAGCGCGCCCGCGAGATCCTGGGCCTCGTCAACCGCTGACCTTCGAGTCGACGTGCGGCTCCGACGCGGCGCTCTCGGTCAACTCCGCGAGCGGACCGAACGAGTGCCTGGCGAGGAGCCGCTCGAGCCGCGTCCGCGTGCGATCGAGGGCGAAGTAGTGACGGAAGGCCCGTGATCCGGAGCGCAGGAGCCGCGGCTGCCCCGGGTCGAACTCCCACGGGTGCAGGTAGAGCACGCCCGGCTTGCCGAGCGCGTTCATGCGCGTGAGCGCCGTCGACACGACGAAGGGCGGGAAGATGCGGAAGTAGCCGCCGCCGGCCGCGGGCAGGTTCGCGCCGAGCACGCGCCACGTCAGCATCGGCAGCTCGACGATCGATCCGGCGCGCGTGTCCACGACCACCGGCCAGCGCGGGAAGGACGTGTCGCCGTAGCGATCGTGCCGCACCGGGAAGATGCTCGAGTCGAAGCGGTACCCCTCCTCGACGAGCACGTCGAGCGCCCACCGTGTCCTGCGCGTGATGGAAAACGTCGACGCGCGGAATCCGGTGATCGGCGCGCCCGAGAGGTCTTCGAGCAGGCGCTTCGACTCGCGCGCTTCGGCGCGGAACGCGTCGGGTCCGAGCTCTCCCGCCATCTGGTGGCTCATGCCGTGGCTCGCGACCTCGTGACCTGCAGCAGCGACGGCGCGCACGAGGTCGGGGTCGCGGCGCGCGACCCAGCCGAGGAAGAAGAACGTCGCGCGGACGCCGTGCGCGGCGAGCACGTCGAGCAGCATGCGCGTGGTCTCCGCGACACGGCGCTCCTGCGAATCCCAGCTCGCCTCCGGCGCGACCTCGCGCAGGTTGAGCGCGTGGAAGTGCTCCTCGACGTCGAAGCTCAGTCCGTTCCGCATCACGATCTCGTGAGTCCTTGCGCCAGCGCGACGACGCGGCGCGCGTTCGCGGTCCAGGTATACCCGCGCTCGATCACGTGCGCCTTTCCCGCGGCGCCGATCCGCGCGCGCAAGTCGGCGTCGCCCGCGGCGGCGGCGAGTCGCGCGGCGAAGTCGCCGGGCCGGTCGGGGTCGAAGAGCACGGCGGTCTCGCCGTCCGAGACGATCTCGCGGATGTTGTCGAGGCGCGGCGCGAGGACGCAGACGCCCCGCGCGAGGTACTCGAAGAGCTTCAGGGGTGACGCGTACGGCGTCGCGAGCGGCTGCAGCGCGACGTCGAACGCATCGATGAACTCCGCCACGCGATCGCGCGACACCACGCCGGTGCAGAGGACGCGATCCGCGACTCCGCGCCGCGCCGCGAGCGCGCGCACTTCGGGCAACGCCGGCCCGTCGCCGCCGATCAGGAGCACCGAATTCCGCAGCGCATCGCCTGCGGAACCGACCGCGCTCGCGTGATCCGCGATCGCGTCCACCGCGCGGTCGAGCCCGTGCCACGGTCGTGCGAAGCCGACGAAGCCGAGCACGAACTTGCCGGCGACGCCGGCGCGCGCTTTCGCGTCCGCGCAGCGCGGCGCGCCGAGCAGCTCCTCGCGCACGCCGTTTTGGATCACGTGCACCCGCTCCGCGGGGACGCCGTCGGCCACGAGGATCGACTTCAGCGCGCCGGTCACCGCGACGATCGCGTCGGCGCGGAGCAACTGCCGGAGCTCGAGGCGGCGCGCGCCGTCGACGTCGGCGATCCGGCCGAGCGCAGCTTCCTCGCGCGCGAGCGGGGCGTTCACCTCCTCGATGAGGGGGATGCCGAGCACGCGGGCGACCTCGGCCCCGACGTGGTTGAACAGCGCGTGGCGCTCGTAGACGAAGTCGGGGCGGAACGCGCGCGCCGCCGCGAGGATCCGGCGCGTCGCGATCGTCGAGTAGATGCGCGCGGCGAGCGGCCGCAGGAGATCGGGGACGAATCGCGCGAGCCGCGCCGCGCCGCCGCGCGAGCCGCCCATCGAGCGCAGCGGAGCGTCGTCGCGGCCGATGCCCTCGGGCGACGCGACCAGCACCGCATGCCCGCCGCGCAAGAATGCGTCGATCAGCTCGCGGACATGCACCGCTTGCCCGTCGTTCGCCGCGGTGCGATGGTGGTAGAGGATCTTCATCCGCCGGCGCCCCGCGCGCGAGCGCCGCGCTCCGCGCGCCACGCGCCGATCACTCCGTCGAACAGCGCGATCAACCGCTCGGACGTCGCGCGCCACGACATCGTCTCGGCGTGCGCGCGGATCGCTGCGCGGTCGAACCGCATGCCGAGCGCGCGCTCGACCGCGGCGGCGATCGCGCCGACCTCACGCTCGCGGACCAGCACGCCCGTCTCCGGCTCGCGCACGATCTCCGGCGTCCCGTGCACCGCCGTCGCGACCACGGGGACGCCGCACGCCATCGCCTCGAGCACGACGTTCGGCGCGCCTTCGCGGCTCGACGCGAGGACCAGGAGATCGGCCGCGCAATACACGTCGGGCAGATCCTCGTGGGCGACCGGGCCGAGCAGGAGCGCGCGTTCGGCGAGCCCGAGCCGCTGCACCTCCGCCGCGAGTCGCGCCTGCTCCGGACCACCGCCGGCGATCAGGACGAACGGCCGCTTTGCGATCCGCGCCGCGGCGGCGAGCACGAGGTCGTGGCCCTTGCGCTCGACGAGGTGCCCGACCGACGCCAGCACGCGCGCGTCCGCGGGGATGCCGAACCGCGCACGGGCGGCGGACCGATCCCGCGGCGAGAAGCGCTCGGCGTCGACGCCGTTGCGGATCACCGTGACGCGCGACTCGGCGGCGCCGGCGCGCACCGCGCATTCGGCGAGCGCTTGCGAGACCGCGACGATCGCGTCGGCCGACTCGAGCGCGAACTTCACGGCGCCGCGCGTCATCGCGAGCGACGGCAGGAGGTTCACGTCGGTGCCGCGCACCGTGAGCACCGTCGGGATCCGCAGGCGATGGCGCAGCCACGCCGCCGCGTAGCCGTCCGGGTACGCATAGTGCGCGTCGATCACGTCGAACGGCTCCTCCGCGTGCAGCCGGCGCACCGTGGCGCGGCAGCCGAGGAAGTAGAGGAGCCCCTGCAACGGGACACCGAGCTTGGGCGGCATCGCGTAGCGCGGCCGCTCCACCTCGAACCCGGCGACCGTCTCGCGCCGCGGCGCCGTCGCGAACCCGCGGTACTTCGGCGAGGTCGTGAACGGCGGGATGCGCGGCGCCCACGGCACCGGCGAGACGACGCGGATCCGCGCGCCGCTGCGCTCGCGGAAATCGGCGAGGCGTTCCTTCACGAACACGCCGTGCTGCGGCAGCGTCGATCCGGGGAACAGCGACGAGAGCGTGAGGATCGACGGCGCGGTCACGTCGCCGCCCGGTCGAGGTGCATGGTCCGCCAGCGCGCGAACGTCGTGAGCATCCACAGCTCCGCCGAGCGATCGCGTCGGCCGGAGCGGTGCTCGGCGATGACCTCGTTCACGGCGGCGGCGTCGAACCACCCGTCGAGCGCGGAGCCCGGCCGCGCGAACGAGTCCAGCGTCGCGGCGAGCGGACCGGCGAGCCACTGGCGCACCGGCAGATCGAACCCGTGTTTCTTGCGCTCGATGGTCGCCACCGGGAGCCAGCGCGCGAGCGCGTGCTTGAACACCCGCTTGCCGCGGCCGCCGTGGATCAGCAAGTCGGACGGCAGGGTCGACGCGAACTCGACGAGCTCCTGATCGAGCAGCGGCGCGCGCACTTCGAGCGAGTGCGCCATCGACGCGAGGTCGACCTTCGCGAGGATGTCGTCCGGGAGCCACGTCTCGAGATCGATCGCGCGGATCCGCGCGAGCGGGTCGCGGAGTCCGCGGCGCGCGTCGATGGCGCGGAAGCGGTCGACCGGCCGGTAGTCGCGCAGCTCCTCGCGCAGACGCCGATCGAGGAGCCGGAGCGCGTCTTCGGGCGCGACGCGCGCGACGGAGCGGAAGTACGCGTCGATCGGATCGCGCGCGAGGTTGGCGATCAGCGTCTTGGCGCGCAGCGGTCGCGGGAGGCGGTCGCCCTTCGGGAGCGCGCGCCCGAGCGGGCCGAACACGAGCCGCCGCACGACGCCGGGCACGAGCGACCGCACGCGATTCTCGATGAGATCGAAGCGGTAGCGCCGGTAGCCGCCGAACAGCTCGTCGCCGCCGTCGCCGGACAGCGCAACCGTGACGTGTCGCCGCGTCGCGCGGCAGAGCAGCCACGTCGGCAGGTCGGACGGATCGGCGTGCGGCTCGTCAAACGTCGCGCCGACGCCGGTCAAGACGTCGGGGTCCTGGCGCACCATCTCGACGGAGGGCGTGATGCCGAGGTGGCGCGCGACCTCGGCGGCCGCGCCGCGTTCGTCGAAGCGGGCGTCGTCGAAACCGACGGTCACCGCCTTCACCGCCGACTCGGACGTGCGCGCCATCGCCGCCACGATCGCCGACGAGTCGATGCCGCCCGACAGGAAGCAGCCGAGCGGCACCTCCGACATCAGGCGGATCCGCACCGACTCCTCGACGAGCGAGAGCACGCGCTCCGCCGCGGCCTCGAGCCCGATCTCGCGCTGCGCGAACGATGCATCCCAGTACCGCTCGACGCGCTCGCGATGTCCGGAGGCGCCGTCGCCCCACTCGATCGTGAGCACGTGCGCAGGCGGCAGCTTGGTGACGCCCTCGAAGATGCAGTCCGGCCCCGGGACGTAGCCGAGCGTCGCGTAATCGAGGAGCGCGCGCGCGGAGACCCGGCGCGGCATCGCAGGGTCCGCGAGCAGCGTCTTCAGCTCCGATGCGAACCGCACCTGCCCGCCGTACCGCGCCACGTGCACCGGCTTCTTGCCCAGCCGATCGCGCGCGACGATCAGCCGCCGGTTGCGCGCGTCGTCGATCGCGAACGCATACATGCCGCGCAGCCGCTCGCAGATCCCGCGCGCGCCCCACTCCTGGTACCCGAGCAGCACGGTTTCCGTGTCGGACCGCGTCTTGAAACGGTGTCCGCGCGCTTCCAGCTCGCGCCGCAGGTCGAGGTGGTTGTAGGCCTCGCCGTTGAAGATGATCGCCATCGAGCCGTCGGCGTTGAAGATCGGCTGGTCGCCGCCGCTGCGGTCGATGATCGACAGGCGGCGGAACGACAGGCCGACCGGCCCGCGCACGTGGATCCCTTCCGAGTCGGGGCCGCGGTGCGCCATCGAGCGCGCCATGCGGACGAGGTCGTCACGCGCGGGCCCGCGGCCGTGTTCGTTCGAGAAGATGCCGGCGATCCCGCACATCGATTCGGCGATCGTAGCAGCGGAGGGTCAGGGACCGCTCGGCGCGCGCCGAGTGAGCGCGGCGACGAAGAGGTCCTGGTAGGCCTCGATCATCGCGGAGATGCGGAACCGGCGCGCGAACCGCTCGCGCGCGGCGCGGGAGAATCGATCGCGGAGCGCGGAGTCGCCGGCGAGGCGCTCGATCGCCGCGGCCAGCGCCGGCTCGTCGACCGCCGGGACGAGGAGTCCGTTCTCGTCGTGTCCGACGACCTCGTCGTTGCCGCCGACCCGCGTCGCGACGATCGGCACGCCGCGCGCGATCGCTTCCACGAGCGCGATCGACAACCCCTCGCTCCTGCTGGAGAGCACGAGCAGTTCGGCCGCGGCGAGCAGCCGCGGGACGTCGTCGCGGTAGCCGGCGAAGACGACGTCGGAATCGAGGCCGAGCCGCGCCCGCAGCTCGAGCAACGCCGCGCGCAGCGGGCCGTCGCCGGCGATCACCGTGAACGGACGACGGGACCGATCGATCCGCGCCAGTGCGCCGAGCAGAGTCGCGTGATCCTTCACCTCGGTGAGATGCCCGACGACGACCGCGAGCGGCCGATCGCGAGGGACGGCGAACTCGGCGCGCACCGCTTCGCGCGTCCGGATCGGATCTCGGTCCGGCTCGGGGTCGGCGACGCCGTTCACGATGACGCGGCAGCGCTGCGCCGGGAATCGTTCGGTCGCGACGATCGCGTCGCGCACCGCGCCGCAGACCGCGGCGACCGCGTCGACCCGGCGCGCGAGGACCGCGTGGAGGCCGCGCACTCGCAGCCGCTCCGGGAAGCTGCGGTCGTGCTCGGTGTAGACCAGCGCGCGGCGCCGCGAGAAGAGCGTCGCCGCGACGCCGTAGAACAGCGCCGTTCGATTGTGCGCGTGCACGAGATCGATCCGGTTGCGTTCGAGCACCGCCGCGATGCGCCGCGCGAGACCGAGGTCGATGCCGGGCCGCCGCGGCACGAAGTCGACCGCGAATCCGTCGGCGGCGAGCCGCTCGAACAACCGGCCGCGCCCGTCGAAGCAGAGGAACGACGGCGTGAACCGCGTCGCGTCGAGTCCGCGGCCGAGTCGGTCGACGAGCGATTGGATCCCGCCGACGTCGAGATCGGCGCACAGCATCGCGACCCGGGCGGCGCGCGCCGCGGGAGCGGTCGTCGTCACCGCGCCCCTCCGAACACGAACGGGTTCTTCGAGCGGATCACGAGCTGCCCGACCCGACCGTGGCGCACTTCCTTCTTCTCCGATGCCAGCATCTCGGCCCACGAGACCGGGTACAGCGCGACGCCGATCGCCATGAGCTGGTACACGAAGTCGAAGTGCGCGCGGTTCAGGAACGTGGCGCCGACCAAGAACCCGTACAGCGAGACCTCGATGATCGAGGCGTAGTACTTGATCCACTCCGGTCCACCGCGATTCCGCAGTTGCCGCTGCAGGCGGCGCATGAGCAGGATCGTCGACAGGATCGACGACATGAAGAAGAGGTAGGCGAACGTGCCCGACTCGGCCCAGATCTGGAAATACGAGTTGTGCGCGACGCGCGGGATCGACTCGTTCAAGCCGGGGTCATACTTGTCGTACTCGTAGAGGAAGTTCTGGAAGCCGACGCCGAAGATCGGGTGGCGCTGGATCATCTGCCAGGCGACGTACCACGCACGCAGTCGCCCGATCGCCGACGCGTCGGTGTGGGCCGCGGTGCTGATCGTGCCGATGCGCTCCCAGTATTCGTGGGGAATGAACGGCAGGATCAACAGCGCCGCGACCACGGCCGACACGATCGCGAGCATCCGCGAGCGCGACTTCAGGACAATGGCGCCGACCGCTGCGGACATCGCGAGGAAGCCGCCGCGCGATCCGGTGAGCGCGATCGTGATCACGGTGAGTCCGAACGCGACGCGCAGGAAGCGCTTCACGCGTTTGCTCTCCTCCGTGAACGCGAGGTAGTGCAGGAACGGCAGGTTCATCACCATCGCGAGCGAGAAGTCGTTGTTGTCGAGCAGGAGTCCGCCGGGACCGCGAATGATGCGCGCGTCGCGCGTGATGAGCCCCCAGATCCCGCCCTTGATGCCGTAGAACGCGAACGACAGCGCGATGACCCAGATGATCGCGCGGATGCGCCGCTTCGAGTCGAGCTGGCCGGTCGTGAACAGCGCGATCGCGATGACCTTGATGAACTCGAAGAACTTCGACCGCACGGCTTCGATCTTGAGCGGCGCGCCGATGTAGGAGCACGTGATGGCGCACGCCATCAGGATCATGAAGAAGTTGCGCGCGTCCTTCCGCATGAAGCGCCGTTTGTCGAACAGCGCCCAGCCGGTGTACATCACCGCGGCGACGATCATCGAGAAGTGGAAGCTCTTCGCCGGACCCCAGCAGAGGTCGGGCCCGCGCATGTACGCGAGCCATGCGAACAGGAGCAGGCCGTAGAACGGGCGCACGAACGCGAACGGCAGCGCGCCGAACACCACGGCGAAGACCACGACGTCGCGCACCCGTCAGCTCCCGTGCGAGCCGGTCGCGATCGATTCCAGGCCGAGCACGGCGTGGAATTCGGCGGCGAGGAGGCCGGCGAGGCGATCGTAGCGGTAGCGGTCGATGCCCGGATGCACGCTCGGCTCGCGGCGGAGCGGCCATTCCTCAGCGGCGGCCTCGAGAGCGCGCGCGATCGCAGCCGGATCGTCCGGGTCTGCGATCACGTGGGTCGCCTGCGCGGCGGCGAGCGTCGCCGAGATCGCGCCGCCCGGCTTCGCGAGGGCGAGAATCGGCTTCCCGGTGGCGAGATACTCGAACAACTTCGCCGGCACCTGGACTTCCGGGCGACTGCCGCTGACCCCGAGCAGCAGGAGTCCCGTGGCGCGGGCCGCGCGATCGAGCGCCTCCGCGTGCGAGACCGGCGGCTGGAACCGCAACCGATCCGCGACGCCGAGCTGCTCGGCGCGGGAGCGCAGCGCCTCCTCGTTCTCGACCGGTCCGAGCTGCTCGATCGTGATGCGCGAGGCGAGGCTCGGTCGGCTGTCCTGCAGGCGGCGCAGGGCGTCGAGCAGGCCGAGCGGCGAGCGCCGGCCGTAGATCGTCCCCATGTGCAGGAGGTGAAGCCGCGGCAGCCCGCCGTCGGCCGACGGCGCGCCGCCGAGCGGGCCGGCGCCGTTCGCCGCGCGATCGAGAAGCGCCGGGTCGATCCCGTTCGTGATCGTTCGGAAGCCGTCGTGGCCCGGGTAGCGATCGCGGTAGCCGCGCTCGCACAGCTCCGTGTTCAGGATGACGCGGTCGGCGTCGCGCACCACCGCCGCCTCGAGCGTCTCGTCGATCGCCCGCAGCGACGGATACGGCTGCACCTTGAACGGGTTCGTCGCCCACGGATCGCGGAAGTCGGCGATCCACGGCAGCCCGAGCACGCTCTTCAGCACGAGTCCGACGACGTGCGCCGAGAACGGCGGCGCGGTCGTGTAGACGAGCTCGGCGCCGATCCGGCGCGCGAGCATCGTGCCGCGCAACACCGCAGGGAGGATCCACGACGCGTATCGATCGGGCACGTCGAAGCATCGGCTCAGGTAGTCGAGCACGTGCGCGAACGACGACCGATCGGACGACGACGCGACCCCGTTCTGTCCGCGCGACGAACCGCGGCGCCGCATGCGGTGCAGCAGGAAGAACGGATCGACGTGAGACGCGCGCACCACGCGCACCGCGGGCGGGACCCGCTCGACGAGGCTCGGGTCGACGGGCAATCCGTCGAACGTCGCGGTCGTGACGACGCCGATCGTGTGGCCGAGCGCCGAGAGCTGCCGGACGAAGTTCAACGTGCGATGCGTCCCCGCCGCAGCGACCGGCGGAAAGTGGAATGCGACCACGAGGACGCGGGCAGGGCTCATCGGGCTCACCGGCTGGTGTCCGTGTGCGAATCGGGCGGACGACGATAGCGCCCCGCCACCTCGCACCGGACCCGCCGCTTCCTGTTTCGGCACGGCGCGCGATCGCGCTTGATCATCGCGTGACGGAAGCTTCGCGCAGGATCTGCTCGAGCAGGGAAAGACGCGGCGCCCAGCCCCACTCGCTCACCACGTGGGCGCGTCCGGCACGGCCGCGCGCGTCGCGCAGCGCCGGGTCGGCGAGCAGCCGCAGGGCCTCGACGGCCAGTTCGCGCGGACCGTCGGCGGCCGCGACGCCGGGCGCCGCGCGCCCGATCCCCGCGAGCGCCGCGGACGTCGCGACGACCGGCGTGGCGCCGGCGAGCGCCTCGAGCACCTTGTTCTGGATCCCGCGCGCCACCGCGAGCGGCGCGACCGCGACGCTCGCCGACTGCAGGTGCGGTCGCACGTCCGGGACGCGGCCGGTCACCTCGACGCCGTCCTCCGCCGTCAACGCGCGCACTTCGGGAAGCGGATTCGATCCCACGATGCGAAAGCGCGCATCGGGCCGCGCGGCGCGGATCGCCGGCCACGAGTCGCGGACGAACGCGACCACCGCATCGGCGTTCGCGCGGTAGTCCATCGCGCCCGTGAACGTGACGAGCGCCCCGCGCGCGACGGCGGCGTTCGGCGCGAAGTACTCCGCGTCGACGCCGTTCGAGATCGTCACGACGCGCTTCGGCGCCGCGAACTTCCGCAGGTCGTCCTCCTCCCCCTTGGCGCAGACGATCGTCGCCGCCGCCCGTTCCGCGACGCGCTTCTCGAGTGCGCGCACTGCCCGCGCCTCGCGCGTGAAGATCGACCGCATCGGGAAGCGCGCCGCCCGCGCGTAGGCCGCCCACTTCTCCGAATCGAGATCGACGAAGTCCGCGACGGTGGGAACGGACGCGCCGTCGAGGTACGGCGCCATCTGCGACGAGTAGGCGAGCGCGACGTCGTACCGCTCGCGCGCGAGGGCCTCGCGCACCGCGGACCCGAGCTCCGCGGATCGGAAGCGCGCGACCGACAGCGCGTCCCCGGCGACGAGCGCGCGGAGCGCTGCGACGGGCGAGAGCGGCGCCCGCGACGGACGGATCCGCGCGGTGACCAGCCGACGCACGCGCGCGGCGAGCGCCGGGACGTGCGCTTCGTCCGCGGCGTCGTCGATCAGCGTGAAGAGGTCGACTTCATGGCGGCGCGCCAGCCACTCGACTTCGTGCCACGAGCGGATCTTGTCGCCCTTGTCCGGCGGGTACGGGATCCGATGGCAGAGGAAGAGGATCCGCACGCGGCGCCGCGCGCCCCGCTCACTGGAACATCGAGCGGAGGTTCGACATCGCTTCCTGCACCGCGACCGGGAGCCGCGCGGGCTCGCTGGTGACGAGGTACACGAACGCGCCGAGCGACGCGACGACAAGCAGACCGCCGAACACGCCGCTCAGATGGCGCACGCGCTGGCGGCGCAGCTCCGCCGCCGTCGCGATGCGCCCGACGGCCCCAAGGATCGGGAGGTCGAGGCTGCGCGCGACGTCCACCGGATCGTCGTAGGTCGCGCGCGACAGCTCCTTCAGCAGCGACAGCGCCAGGCCGAGCATGAACCCGACGATCAGGCCGATCGCCGCGATCACCGGCTTCGGGAGACCTTCGGGTTTGCGCGCCGCGACCGGGTCTTCGAGGATCGAGATCGCGCCGGAGGATTCGAGCGCCGCCTGCGGATCGGCGATCCCGGCCGCGCGACGATCGAGGTGCTCGAGGCGGTCCTGCAGCGGCATGATTCCGATGCGCGCGGTGCGCAGCGCTTCCTCGGCGATCGACGCGTCGGTCTGCAGCTTCTTCAACTGACTCATCACGGCGGGATAGGCGTTCATCCGCTCGTCGGCCTTGCGGAGCGCTTCCGTCACCGTCTTCATCTGGTCGCGCGCGCCTTCGAGCGTCGCCTTCTTCTCGTTCAGCTTGGTCTGCAGGTCCGTGTACACCGGGTTGATCTCGGTGTTCTTGGTGACCGCCGCGAACTGGTTGGCCTTGACCGCGTCGAACGCCTTCTGCGCCGTCTCGACGGCCTCGCGCGCCTTCTTGTACATCGGGTGCGTCGGCTTCAACTGCGCGTCGAGCGTCTCCAGGTTCGCTTTCGCCGCCGTGAGAACGGCGAGCTTCGCTTCGTAGTCCGGGTTCTTCTCCTGCGTCTCCGTCTCGCTCGACGGGCTCGTCTTCGACAACTGCTCCTGCAGGTTGCGCGCCTGCGATTCCGCATCGGCGATCTGCTGCAGCAGCGAGTTCTGCTGGGTCTGCAGCGACTCCTTCATCTTCGCGTCGATGCTCATGTCGTCGGCGGTGACGACGCGGTTCTCGGACTGGAACTTCTCGAGGGCCGATCGCGTGCGCTCGTACTCGTCCACGTATTTCTGCAGGATCACCTGCGCGTCGGCGAGCTGCTTGCGCACGGAACTGCGGAGGTCGTCCTCGCGCCGGCGGATCCAGTTGCGACGCACGCGGTCGACGAAGCGGCGCGCGGTCTCCGGGTCGTACCAGTTGAACGCGAACTGCACGAGGATCTCGCCCGACGGATCGTCGTCGACGCCGACTTCGAAGTGCTTCGGGCTGCGCGCCTTGTTGACCAGCTCGGTGAGCCGCGCCTGGTCGTTCTTCACCTCGGCGTACTCGCGCCACTCGTTCTGCTCGATGATCTCGAGCACGAACTTGAAGCCCTTGATCTCTTCCGAGAGCACGGCTTCCTTCTGCGCGAGCGGTTTCTCGGCGATCGCCTTCACCAGGCGCGAGTCGTCGACGAGCTGGCGCTCGCGGACGAGCAGCAGCGTGCGCGAGCGGTAGAGCTGCGGGATGAGCGACGCGACGAACGCGCCGAGGATCAATCCGCACACGGAGAACACGAAGATCCGGAACTTGCCGCGCGATGCCGCCAGCAGGAACCGCTTCAACTGGAAGCCGGTGTCCGGCGCGCCTCCGGCTCCTTGGATCGTCGGGTCCGCCACCGCCAGCCTCGCTTACTTGTCGCCCGACGGCGGGCGCTTCGGCTTCGACGAGTCGCCGCCGCTGGTCGGCGCGGTCACGGAGTCGCCGTTCTCGTCGTAGTTGATGAGCCCGCCATTGCCGGTGCCGCCGCCGAATCCGCCGCCGCGACCGACGAAGAAGTTGCGGTTGTTCTGGAAGGAGTCGGCGATCGTCTGGATGTTCCGCACCGAGATGCCGAGCACGAGGATCGGCTGGATCGGCTGCAGGAGCAGGAGGACGCCATTGCGGACGAGCCCCGCGAAGTTCGGGTTCACGACGATGATGTCGTCCTCGCGCACGAGGATGTTGTCGGACGAGTCGCCGTTCTCGACCATCTTCTCGAGGTCGACCGGGATGATCAGCGGGTGCAGGGGATCGGCGCGGATCACGTAGATGTCGTCGAGGTCGGCGGTCGGCGGGATCTGCGCGAGGCTGAGCGCGTCCCACACCGTCGTGTTGCCGCGGAACGGACGCACGCCCTGCGGGGCGATCTCGCCGCGGAGGTAGTAGACCTTCGACTGGATCACGCCCGGAGTCACTTGGACGTGGACGTCCTTGTACAGCTCCGAGAAGCGTTGGTTCAGCGCCTGCTCGATCTCGTGGACCGAGAACCCCGCGACCGCGACTTCGCCGACCGTCGGCACGTGGATCACGCCGTCCATGCCGACTTCGGCCTGGCCGGGCGGGATCAGCGGGTTCGTCGGGTCGCCCCACGTGATCGTGTCGCCGATGCCGATCGTGAGGACCTCGTTCGAGTCGCCGACATACTTGCGGCCGAACCCGCGCTGGTTCAACGCCTGCAGCACGCGCGCGTCGTCGAACGTGCGGCATCCCACGGCGGAGAGCGCGAGGAGCGCGGACAGGAGGATCGGGCGCGCGACGCGCAGGCGGCGCTGGTCGGTTGTCGCCGTCATCCGTCGCTCGGGATTCATGGAGCTGGCCATCTCTCTGATCGGCGGTATTCCCCGCGAACTGAAGGCTGTCAGCGCGGGATCTTAGCGATGGGCTTCGGTCCGATTACCAACGGAAACGTCGCCGGAAACGGGCGGAGCGGCTCGAAAACCGCGGCGCGCGGCGATCAGCCAGCGCGCCGCGACGACGTGCCCGAAGAGCGCGGCCGGCAGACCGACGAGGGGCACCTGACAGAGCGGGAACGACTCGTAGCCGGCGAACCGGGCAGTGGCCGCCGCGCCCCATGCGAGCGTCGCGATGCCGAGCACGGAGAACGCGATCGTCCCGGCGACGCGGGCACGCGGCGAGAGCGGGAGGACTCCGACGAGCAGCGCGAGGATCCCGGTGGCGGCGTCCGGGAGCAGTCCCGGCACGACGAGGCCGGTCGCGATGCGGAACGATTCGAAGCCGACGAACAGGCGCGGTGACAAGCCACGCGCGATCCGCGATCCGAATGCGGAACTGGCGGAGACCACGGTCGCGATCGAGGACGTCGCGGTGAACCACGCGATCCGTCCGGCCGTCGCATGGACGAGGCCGAGCGTCGCGGTCACCGCGAGCCACACGACGGCGCCCGCGAGTCCGGTTCGCGTCAGTCTCCGCACCTCGGCGTCGCTCTCGCCGAGCGCTCGCGCGGCGCGGCGCGCGGAGAGCGGCAGCCCGAGCATCGCTCCGGAGATGACGACCAGGACGACGATCTCGCCGCCCGACACCGCCCGTCACGCTCCCCGGTTCGCGTACATCTCCGCGTAGTACTTGCGGTACTCGCCGCCCTTCACGCGCTCCCACCACTGGCGGTGGTCGAGGTACCAGCGCACCGTGTCGGCGATCCCGGTCTCGAACGTCCGCGACGGCTCCCAACCCAGCTCGCGCCGGATCTTGGTCGCGTCGATCGCGTAACGCCGGTCGTGGCCCGGGCGATCGGTCACGTACTTGATGAGCGTCTCCGGCTTGCCGAGCGCGGCGAGCAGCGTCTTCACGACGGCGATGTTCTCACGCTCGCTGTTGCCGCCGATGTTGTAGACCTCGCCCGGCCGCCCGCGATCGAGCACCGCGAGGATCGCCGAGCAGTGGTCCTCGACGTGCAGCCAGTCGCGCACGTTCTTGCCGTCGCCGTAGACCGGCAACGACTTCCCCTCGAGCGCGTTCGAGATCATCAGCGGGATCAGCTTCTCGGGGAATTGGTACGGGCCGTAGTTGTTCGAGCAGCGCGTCGTGAGCGTCGCGAAGCCGTGCGTGTGGAATGCAGCGCGCACCAGGTGGTCCGCGGACGCCTTGCTCGCGGAGTACGGCGAGTTCGGTTGGATCGGGGTCGTCTCGCTGAACGCGCCGTCCTTGCCGAGCGACCCGTACACCTCGTCGGTCGACACCTGGAGATATCGCGCGACGCCGCGCTTCCGGCTCTCGTCGAGCAGGACCTGCGTGCCGACGACGTTCGTCTGCACGAAGACCAGCGGGTCCTTGATCGAGCGGTCGACGTGCGACTCCGCGGCGAAGTTCACGACGGCGTCGATCTTGT
>CAZBOK010000058.1:0-9017 GCA_964493525.1 uncultured Phycisphaeraceae bacterium
CCTTCATGCGCGCGAGCGCGGCGCGTGCGGCGAAGTACGCACCGTCGAGGTTCGTCGCGAGGATGTCGCGCCAGCGTTCGGGCGTGACCGCGCCGAGCGGCGTCGGCCCCGAGATCCCCGCGTTGTTGACGAGGACGTGCAGCCGGCCGAACGCATCCGCGATCGCGTTCACGGTGCGTTCGACGGCGCCGACGTCGCGCACGTCGAGCACGAACGGGCGCACATCGCCGCCCGATTTCGCGATATCCGCGGCCGCCGCGTCGAGGTCCTTCCGCGTGCGCCCGGTGATCGCGACCCGGGCGCCTTCCGCGGCGAATCGCGCCGCGATCGCGCGACCCATCCCGCGCCCCGCGCCGGTCACGATCGCGACCTTACCCTCGAGCCGTCCCATCAGAGGTTCTCCATCGTCCAGCGATCGATCTCCTCGCGCACGGCGCGCTCGAGCGAGAGGAAGCCGCGATACGAAACGGTGCGCGCGCGCGTGCCGGCGGCACGCGCCTCGTCGTGCATCTTCTGCACGAACGTCGTGCGATTCCAATGCAGCACGAACAAGAGGTCGAACCGGCCGCGCAGGTCGTTCTTCAGCCGCGGCAGCTCGCGATGCCACGAAGTGTAGTCGGCGAGCCGCCACTCTCCGTCGATGCCGAGATGCTCCTTCATCTGGGTGAAGTCGACCTCGAGGTGGCTGCGTTGCTTGCCGGCGCCGCCGAGCACGAGGATCCGCGGCCGTCGGCCGTGAGCGCGGGTGAACTCGGCGATGCGCCCGGGGAGCGGGTCGTTCGGCTTCGGCGGCGGGCGCTCGCGCTCCTTCTCCTCCGGCTGTTCGAGGAGGTCGAGCTGGTACTCGAGCAGCTCCACCTTCGACGCTTCGATGTCGGCGCGCTGGCGCTCGCGCTCGAGTCGGCCCGCGAGATCCGCTTCGCGCGTCGACGGCGCGCGCGCCTGCTCGAGCGCGCGCTTCGAGTCCGCGGCCTTGCGCTGCGCCTGGGCGACGTCCGCCTTCAGCTCGCGAACGGTCTTCTCCAGGGTCATCGCGTCCTGGTTGCGGACGCCGAGCCGCTTCTGCACATCGGCCAGCTCGCGCCGCAGCTCCTCGATGCGTTCGTTGGCTTCGGTGCGGTGCGCGTCGCGCGCGGCGATCGCCGCGGCGGCGGCCGCCCGCGCGGTCTCGAGCTCGCTCACGATCTGCCCGGGATCGGGTTCCCGTCGCGCGGGCTTCGCCTCCGGCGCCGGCGATTCGTTCGCGCCCGCGACCTCGTCGAGGAAGCCGTCGTCGACAGCGCGCGCGACACGCTCGCCGTTCGCGGGATCCTTCAGCGCATACAGCACGAATCGGACGCGCACCGACAGCGGGAGCTCGTCGCGGATCGACAGCCAGCGCTCGAGCTCCGGCGCGTCCGAGGCGGGGAACAACGGCGCGGGGAGCGCGGACGTCACCGCATGGAGCAGCGCCGGCGTCGCCGCCGGATCGCGCGACGCGCGGGCGAGCAGGAGCGCGTGCTCCATCGGGGTCATCGTCTTCAGGCGACGGCCCGGTAACGGCATCAACCCGAGACGTGGCGCGATCTTGACGAGTTCGCGCCGCTCGATCGCCGCCGCGATCAGCCGCGCCAACGTCTTCTCTCTCTTCAGGACGCCGAACACACTTGGTTCCGTTCCGCGCGCGTCCCCGTTCGCCGCGCACGCGCTTCATTGAATCCAGGGAAGTTTCGCGCTGCAACGGACGATGCAGTTCATGATTCAATCCATCGCCATGACCTCGCGACCCCGACTTCGATTCGCCCTCGTGTTGCTCGCGCCCGCGCTCGCGTTATGCGCTGCGTCGGTGGCCGCTGCCGACACGATCAAGGTCGGCAAGAACGGCATCACGACGATCCAGCAGGCGATCGACGCCGCGCTCGCGAATGCCGACACGAACGACACGGTGCTGATCCCCGGCGGGACCTACGACGAGCTCGTCTCGATCACGCTCACCGGCACGATCCAGAAGCGCCTCACCGTCCAGCGCTCGGGCGCGGCCGAAGCGACGATCCACGGCACCGGCGGCAACCCCGCGGTCCGCGTGCAGGATTCGGCGCACGTCTTCCTCAAGGACCTCACGCTGCAGAGCGGGACGACCGGAGACGGGTTCGCCGCGCTCGAGATCAAGGGTTCGAGTCTCGACATCCACGGCGAGAAGCTGCGCGGAGTCGTCGGCGACGACTTCGGCGTGATGATCACCGGCGCGAACGTCTCGGGCGTCACGCTCGACGACTGCGACTTCAGCGGCGTCGTCGGCTACGGCTACCAGCTCGACGGCAAGAGCAGCACGCTCACGCGCTGCCGGGCCGACTCGTGCGCGCTGAACGCGGTGGTGTTCACGCCGAGCTCGAAGAACTGCGCGATCAAGTCGTGCACGTTCGACGCCGGCGGCTTCGTGAACCCGCTGTTGCCCGGCGTCGTCGCGGTGCAGGGCATCGGCCATCGCATCGAGAAGACGACGGTGTCGAACGGCGGCGCGGCGGGCTTCTTCGTGAACGGCGCGCTCGCGGGCGGCGTCCTCTTTGATCGCTGCACCGCGCGCAACAACCTCATCGGGCTGCGCGGCGGCGGCCCGGGAGTGCTGGTCTCGAAGGGCACCTACAAGAAGAACACGTCGCACGGGATGTACCTCGACCAGGGCGGCCTCACCGTGCGCGGCGCGACGATCAGCGGGAACGGCGGGCAGGGGATCCTCGTGCTCGCGGCCGCCGACACGACGACGATCGTGTCGAGCAAGTTCAAGAGCAACGCCGGCGAAGCCGTGTTCTGTCAGGGCGCGTTCGCGTGGCTCGAGGGGAACACCGCGTCGGGCGACGGCTTCGACAACGACGAGGTGACCGGCAGTCAGAACTCCGGCCGCGGCAACAAGACCGACCCCGGCCAGGTGAACGACTTCAAGTGATCGCGGGCCTCACGGCCCCGCCGCGGACGCGAATCGACAGGCGAGCTCGGGCTCCTCCGAGCCGCGCATGCGTCGCGTCCGCGCGATCGGCGGTCACGGCCCCGCGTCGGACCCGCCGCCGGTGTTCACGTCGAGCTTCCCTCCCACCACGGCCTGGTCGATCGTCGTGGCGTCGTTTCCGCTGCCGGCGCGGAACACGAGATCGTCCCCGACGACGACGCCGACGATGGTCGAGGCGTTGTTGCCGTCGCCGACGTTCAACCGCAAATCGTTCCGCGTCGTCGTGCCGATGTTGATGGTCGTCGCGTCGTTCCCCGCACCGAGACGCGCATCGATCGCGCCGCAATGGCAGTCGAAAATCGTCGTCGCGTGGTTGCCGTCGTGCAGTCGCAGCTTCGCCGTGCCTTGGATCAGGGACTGCGTGATCAGGATGATCTCATCCTTGTCGCCACCGTTCACCGTCAGGTCGTCTCCCGCGGTCAGCACCGAAATCGAGGCGCTGTTCGTCGCAGGACCGCTCGTGCTCCCGAGCGCGATGCGGATGCTCTTCCGGATGCTCGACTCGTTGATGATCACGTCGTCGTCGTCGTCCCCGCCCTTGTAGAGGAAGCCACCCGCGAGGAACGAGTTCTTGATCATGACGAAATTCGGATCGTTGCCGAGCTTCGCGTCGAAATCACCGCCGATCGTCGTGACGTCCCCGACCGTGATCGAATCCTGGCCGGCGCCCGCGCGGAACACGACGTCGCGATGGAACGTGCACACTTCAAGTTCCGTGTTGCTTCCGCCGGCGCCGAAGTCCGCCGTCATCTTGCCGCCGACCTCGAGAACTTGGCTCATGATCGCATCGGCGCCGGATCCGCACTTGATGCTGAGGTCGCCGGCGATCTTGCAAAGGAGGAATCCGAACGCGTCGCCGTCGCCGCTGTTCGAGAGGCGAAGGTCGCGTTCGAGCGTCGCGTGTCCGAACTCGATCGTGTCGGCCCCGGGGCCCGACTGCACCGCCGCGTGGCCGCGGATGATCGAGCCCGCGACATCGACGAAGTCGACTCCGGCGCCGAGATCGAGCTTGAGATCCCCCTTCACGAGGACGAGGTTCGGGAACACCAGTTGATCGATGCCGCTGCCGCCGTTCACGCGGACGTCGCCGTCGATGCGCGTGGTCGTCGCGGAGACCGTCATGTCCGCGCCGCTGCTCGATGCGCGCAGGTCGTCGTCCACGGTGGACTCCAGCAGCTCCGCATTCAGCGATCCCGCCGCTCCCGCGTCGAGCAGGACGTCGCCGCGCGCATGCAGCGCGGTCAGCGTCAGCAGGTTCATGCCCGCCGCGAGATCGATCACGAGATCGCCCGAAACGCCGGAGAACACCTGCGCGGACGCGTTGCCGTTCACGGTCGTCGCAGTGCCCGGCGCGACGCGGAACTGTTTCGGGTTGGCGAGCCCGGCCTGATCGATCGTGATCACGTCGTCGCCGGAGCTGCCCTGCACGACGAGCTTGCCGCCGTTCACGGCGACGGTGACGTCGCCGGCGCTCGCGACGCCGGTCAGCACGAGGAACGCGAACGAGAACACGCGGATGGGACGCATCGGATTCTCCATGGCGCCGGACTGTAGACGAGTCGCGCGAGCGATCGAGTCGGTCACTTCCGCCCGCCTTGCGGAATCCTTCGCTCGCGAAGGCGGATCGAATCGATGCCCAGCCGGCGACCCGAGCTCTCCTCCGACTTGCCGATGCACTCGAAGCGGAGCACGTGCTTGCCGGCCGCGAGCGTCTTGTCGCCGAACGCGACCTCGTCCACCTTCACCGCGCGCGAATACAGGTCGACGCCCGGTGACATCTCCTGCCCATCGAGGAGCACGCGCCAACGGCCGAAGTCGTAACTCGACGTGAGCGCGAGGACGAAGCGGCGGTACTCGGGCTTCTCGACGTCGAACTCGACCTCGACCCACGCGTCGGCGTTGCCGTCATCGGTGAAGAACAGTTGCCCCGCGCCCGTCCACTGCGCTCCGGCCTGCAGGGACAACGCGCCGCCGCCGGCCTTCGCCCGCGGCAACATCGCTGCGCCGTCGATCACGCGGTCGATCTGCGGGAGTCGGCGGGCGGCGAGCGGCGGCAGCGGCGCGAACTCGCGCGTCGGCCCGGTCTGGTACCAGAACGCGACCGTCGCGAAGTCGTCCTCGCGCTCGACGAAGCCTTCGACTTTCCCGCTCGCGGTCTCGTCGGCCGACATCCACCCCTTGTGCTCGATCTTCACGACGAGCGACTTGGTGAAGCGGATCGGATCGACGACGTGCCAGCGGTAGGCGCAGAACAGCACGCCGACCTCGCCCCAGTTCCCGCGCAGGATCGGCGTGCCGTAGTAGGGGAACTGATCGCTCTCGAGTCCCCATGCATTGAGGAAGTAGTCCTCGGTTCCGGTGCCGCGGATCGACGGCTCGGTCTCGCCGTCGATGAAGCAGGTCTCGTCGCCTTCGCCGAACCACTCGGGGCTGCGCGTGCGCACGGACATCACCGTGCCGACGTATTGTCCGGGGCCCGCGTCGTTGCCCGTGTCGAGGATCACGTAGTCGCCGCCGAGCACGGTCGGATACTCGTTCCGCCAGCGCGCGTGGAAGTACGGCCGGTCCGCCGCCACCGGCTCCTCGGTCCAATCGACGTTCCAGTACAGCGCGGCGAGGTCCTTCGAGCTCTGGTTCTCGATCTCGATGCGCGCGTGCTTGCGAAACGGCATCACCCAGAAACAGTTGTACGCGTCGCCGCCTTCGACCTCGACCGGGAGCGATCGCACCTCGGCGCGCTCGCCGAAACCGGCGGCGAAGAAGTCCCCGAACGGCGTCTCGACGGCGGGGATCTTCGAGTCGTCCCAGAAGATGCGCAGCACGATCTCGGCGGGGTCGGCGGCGCCGTCCTTCGCGAGCCAACCCGGCGACTTCTCGGCGAACGTGACCCACATGTGTCGGATGACGCCGGGCCCGGCGAGATCCGCGAGCACGATCGTCGCGCCCGGCTTCACCCAGCGGTTGTCGCGGTTCGTGTTCGGATCCGCGGGCGACGAAGTCGCGCGCCGCGATCGTCCGGGGGCCGGCTTCGAGAGATCCTCGAGATCGCCGGCGAGCGCCGGCCAGGCGGTGAACACGGCGAGAGCGACGGACGCGAGCGTCATCGAGCATCCTCCGATTGCGTTGGCGGTTGCGCTGGGAGCGCGAGCATACGGAGCGCGCCGCTACACTGCGCGCAATGCGCGATCCCTACGCTCCCACCGCTGCGGACAAGTTCACCTTCGGCCTGTGGACCGTCGGCAACACCGGCCGCGATCCGTTCGGCGAACCGGTGCGCGAGAAGGTCGACCCGTGCGACCTCGTGCGCGGACTCGCGAAGTGCGGCGCGTGGGGCGTGAACCTCCACGACAACGATCTCGTGCCGTTCGGCGCGTCGGCCGCGGAGCGCGACCGCATCGTCCGCGAGTTCAAGAAGACGCTCGCCGACACCGGCATGGTCGTGCCGATGGCGACGACCAACCTGTTCTCGCATCCGGTGTTCAAGGACGGCGCGTTCACGAGCAACGATCCGCAGGTCCGCGCCTTCGCGCTGCAGAAGACGATGCGCGCCATCGAGCTCGGCGTCGAGCTGGGCGCGACGATCTTCGTGTTCTGGGGCGGACGCGAAGGTTCCGAGGCCGACGCCTGCCGCGATCCGCGCGACGCGATCCGCCGCATGCGCGACGCGATGAACTTCCTCACCGCGTTCGTGAAGGACCGGAAGTACGACCTGAAGTTCGCGCTCGAAGCGAAGCCGAACGAGCCGCGCAGCGACATCTATCTGCCGACGACCGGTCACATGCTGCACTTCATCTCCACGCTCGACGACGCGGAGATGGTCGGCGTGAACCCCGAGGTCGCGCACGAGAACATGGCCGGCCTCCCGTTCGCGCACGCGGTCGCGCAGTCGATGGAGGCGGGCAAGCTGTTCCACATCGATCTGAACGCGCAGAAGATCGGCCGCTACGACCAGGACCTCCGCTTCGGGTCGGAGGACGTGAAGCAGGCGTTCCTCCTGGTGCGCCTCCTCGAGGGAACGATGGGCACGCGCTACCCGCGCTACGAGGGCCCGCGGCACTTCGATTCGCACGCGTACCGCACCGAGGACCAGGACGGCGTGTGGGAGTTCGCGCGCGGATCGATGCGCACCTACCTCATCCTGAAGGAGCGCGCGAAAGCGTTCGACGCCGACCCGGAAGTGCGGGCGCTGATCGCGGACGCGGACGACGCGAGCGCGCTGCTCGGTCCGTACTCGCGCGACCGCGCCGCGAAGCTCGCCGCCGCCGACCTGCGCCCCGATGACGTCGCGAAGCGCGGGCTGCGCTGGGAGCGGCTCGATCAACTGCTGATGGAGCACCTGCTCGGAGTGCGCGGTCGGTGACGGGCGTGCGAGCGGACTCGGTGCCGCTCTTCCTCGGCCTCGACGTCGGCACGCAGAGCACGAAGGCGCTCCTCGTCGACGTCGATCGCTGCCGCGTCGTCGGCCGCGGCGCCTGCGCCTACCCGCTGATCCCCGACCTCGCACCCGGCGCGGCGGAGCAGCACCCGGACACGTGGATCGAAGCCACGCGCATCGCGATCCGCAACGCGCTCGCGAACGCGCAGGCCTCGGGCAAGCGCGTCGTCGCGCTCGGCGTGTCGGGGCAGCAGCACGGCTTCGTCGCGATCGACGAGAAGGACGTCGTGATCCGCGCCGCGAAGCTCTGGTGCGACGTCGAGACCGCGCACGAAGCGCGCGAGCTGACCGCGTCGCTCGGCCGGCTGGTGCCCGCGGGGTACACCGCGTCGAAGATCCTCTGGATGAAGCGGAACGAGCCCGAGTCGTTCGAGCGCCTCGCGACGGTGATGCTGCCGCACGACTCGATCAACTTCCGCATGACCGGCCGCGCGACGATGGAGGCGGGCGACGCGTCGGGCACCGGGTTCTTCGATCCGTTCGCGCGCACGTTCGACCTGATCGCGGCGCGGCGCATCGATCACCATCTGCCCGCGTTCCTGCCGCCGCTGATCGGACCGACCGATCTCGCCGGCTCGCTGATCCCCGAGGCGGCGGAGTACTTCGGCCTCGTCCCCGGCATTCCGATCTCGTGCGGCGGCGGCGACAACATGATGGCCGCGATCGGCGCGGGCGCGACGCGGCCCGGCGTCGTCGTCGCGAGCCTCGGCACGTCCGGCACCGTGTTCACGTTCAGCGATCGTCCGCTGCTCGATCCGGAAGGACTGATCGCGCCGTTCTGCGATTCGACCGGCGGCTGGCTCCCGCTCGTGTGCGTGATGAACGCCACCAACGTCACCGAGGAAGTGCGCGCCGCGTTCTCGGGCGGCGCCGACCTCGACCTCGCCGCGCTGACCGCCGCCGCCGAGCAGGTGCCGATCGGTTCGGACGGCGTCACGCTCCTTCCTTACCTGATGGGCGAGCGCGTGCCTGATCTCCCCGACGCGACCGCCGCGATCGTCGGGCTGCGGCCCGGGCGGCTGCGGGCCGGCACGCTGTTCCGCGCCGCACTCGAAGGCGTGAGCTTGAACCTCGCGTGGGGCGTGGAGCGCATGCGCGCGCTCGGCGTCCGCGTCGAGTCGCTGCGCCTCGTCGGCGGCGCGGCGAAGAACCGGTTGTGGCGGAAGATCCTCGCCGACGTGATGAACGTGCCGGTCGTGCTGCTCGCGGAGCCCGAGTCCGCCGCGCTCGGCGCCGCGTTGCAGGCGGCGGCCGCGTACCACCGCGAGCAGGGATCCCGCGTCACCGTCGATCGCATCGCGCAGGACTTCGTGCGGCCGGAAGGCGAGGCGATCGAGCCGGACGCGGACGGCGTGCGCCGGTACCGGGAGCTCGCGCGGACGTTTCGCGAGGAGGCGAGGAGGATCTTCCGCGCCTCGCCGGTGCATCGGATCGATGCGGGGAGCGTCGAGCATCCGCGACAGAAGAGGTTGTTTCCGGAGGGGTGAACCCGGATACACCGCGCGACCTGCGACCTGGAAACGGGAGCGTGCGCGTGCGCGTGCACGCGTGCGGGCGCGTGTGCGTGGATCGTTGGGGGGCGCGTTCTCGCGAGCGCTT
>CAZBOK010000058.1:9117-16243 GCA_964493525.1 uncultured Phycisphaeraceae bacterium
ACGCGTGCGGGCGCGTGTGCGTGGATCGTTGGGGGGCGCGTTCTCGCGAGCGCTTCCGTTTTCGTTCTCGGGTTCGGGTTCGTGCTCGAACGTTGCGCGAGCGCGAGCTCCTTCCGCGTCCGCTCGCACGCGAGCGCTCGCGAGAACGCACACTTCCGCGTCCGCTCGCCCGTCCGCGTCCACGTGCCCGAGAACGAGAACGGGAACGAGAACGGGAACGTGCAGGCGATGTCCCTCCCGGCCTGACCGCGCGGGCGACCGGCTCGCCCCGGACGCAGCGACGTCTCGCGCGGATCGCGCGCGCCGACCTCTACCCTCGCGCCGCGATGGAATCGTTCCGCCAACTGCGACACCTGCCGCGCGACCTCTGGATCGTGTGCGCCGGCATCCTCGTGAACCGGCTCGGCCAGATGGCGCTGCCGTTCCTGATGCTGTACCTCACGAAATCTCGCGGGATGCTGGCGTCGGAGGCGAGCAACGTCTTCGTCGCCTACGGGCTGACGGCGATCGTGATCGCGCCGATCGCCGGTCGCCTCGCCGACCGGTTCGGTCCGACGCGGATCATGTGCCTGTCGCAATTCGCGACCGCGCTGGCGCTCGCGTCGGTGCCGTTCCTGCATTCGTGGCCCGCGCTGATCGCGGGCGCCGCGGTGTGGGCCGCATGCGGCGAGATGTTCCGTCCGGCGAGCATGACGGCGATCGGCGCGCTCGCGCCGCCGGAGCTGCACCGGCCGGCGTTCGCGCTCGCGCGCCTGGCGATCAACCTCGGCGTGAGCGTCGGCGCGCTCGCGGGCGGCTGGCTCAGCGAAGTGCGATTCGACCTGCTGTTCTTCGTGAACGCCTCGACCTGCGTGGCGGCCGCGGTGGTGTTCGTGCCGATCGCGCGCCGGCACACCGCGGCTGCGCGCCGCGCCAAGGCAGACGGCGTCTCGGACGCGCCGCTCGCGCGAGGACAACACGCCGACTATGTCCGGCGGCTCGCGATGGTCTGCGCGTCGAGTCTGTGCATCGCGCTGATCTTCTTCCAGTTCGACAGCACGATGCCGCTGTTCCTCACGGGCGACCTCGGGCTGCCGAACTCGCGATTCGGCCAGTTGATCGCGGTGAACACGCTGCTGATCGTCCTGGTCGAGGTGCCGCTGAACGCGAAGGTCGCGCACTGGCCGCTCTCGCGAACGCTGCCGCTGTCGTCGTTGCTCGTCGCGGCGGGCTTCGGGTCGTTCGCGTTCGCGCACGGCTTCCTCGGCGCCGCGCTCGGCACCGTGGTGTGGTCGTTCGGCGAGATGCTGTGCTTCCCGGCGCAGAACGCGTTCATCACGGCGCTCGCACCGCCCGGTCGGACCGGGCGAGCGATGGGCTGGTACCTGCTCACGTGGAACGGCGCGTTCTCGTTCGGGCCCGCGCTCGGCACCCGCGTGTACGAGAACTTCGGCCCCGGCGTGCTGTGGGGCGCATGCTTCGCGCTCGGGGTGGTGGGCTCGCTGATCGTGCGGCGGGCGGTGATCGGAGATGCGCGTCGCGGAGCGTGTTGATCGAACCGGGCACGAACGGGAGAAGCGGTTGGCTGGAGCGAGGCGATGGCAGTTCATCGTCGGGCCCGCGGATTCGAGACGCGCAAGAGGCGAACGTCGATGCCGTCCTCCGAGCTGCGTTGAACCCAGCGGCGCTACCGGATCCGCTCGTCCGAAATCCCGCGACCGCTGGCTCCGCGCTCACCTCGAGCAAGCTCACCCGCCGACGCGCTCGAAGAAGCGGCGCTGGCGGTCGAAGCGCAGCTCGACGCCGTCGACCGTTCCGGTGTCGGCGTCGCTCTCGAACTTGCCGGGGATCACGTTCACGATGCTCTGGCGCGCGTCGAACGCGTCCTCGCCGGTCGAGTGGAGCTCGCAGTCCCAATCGCCGAGCGCGAAGCGCAGTGCGCCGTGGTCGAGCCGCACCTCGATCTCGCCCCACGGCTCGCTCACGTAGCGGCCGACGTAGCGATCGACCGGAAGCGACAGCGCACCCGGTTCCAGCGCCGGGTTCACGGCGGGCGACGACACCTGCGGCCAATCGACGCGCGCGGCGCTCTTGCGGACGCCGTCCGGGATCGACGGATCGAGATCGCGGCCGAGCAGGACGTCGAGCGCGTCGCACAGCGCGAGCTCCATCGCGGCGCCGGAGTCGCGGTTCAGCAACACCGCGGCGCCGACGTTCTTCCCGGGAAGGAAGGCGAAGATGCACGTCGCGCCGGTGTATCCGCCGCCGTGAACGCACGCGGTCTCTCCGCGGCACACGCCGAGCTGCCACGCGAGTCCGAACCCGTCGAACCGCGTGTCGGGCCGCATCTCGTCGGGACGCTCGAGCGATGAGTGCGTGCGATGCATGTCCGCGAGTCCGTCCTTGCTCATCACGCGCGTGCCGTCGAGAGTTCCGTCGCCGAGCTGGAAGAGCAGCCAACGGGCCGCGTCGTGCGCGGTCGTCCCGAGTCCTCCCGCCGCATGCATCGTGCGATCGCTCTTGTGCGGGACGATCGCCGCGCCGTCCTTCACGCCGACGTGCGTCTCGCACGAGTTCGCGTCGCCCCACAAGACGGAGGCGCGCGCGGTCGTGCGCGTCAACTTCAGAGGAGCGAACACGCGCTTCTCGAGCACCGCTTGCCAGGTGTCGTGCGCCGCCGCCGCGACGACGCGGCCGGCGATCGTGAAGTGGATGTTCGTGTACTCGACGTGCCCGGCGGGGCGCGCGTCCGCGAGCAGCGCGAAGTAGGTCGCGTCGTCGATCTGCCCGGTGTACGCGTCGCGGAAGACGACGGGTTCGCAGCTCAGTCCGGGCCGATGGCAGAGCAAGTCCTCGATCGTCAGCGCTTCTGCCGTTTTCGCGTCGGCGAGCGTGAACTGCGGCAGGAACTTCTGCACCGGGTCCGTCAGCGCGAGCGTTCCGTCCTCTTCCAGCACCTTCGCCGCCGCCGCGATGAACGTCTTCGTGACCGACGCGATGTAGAAGCGCGTGTTCTCGTCGACCGGGGCCGCGGCGCCGGCGCGGCGCACGCCCAGGCATTCGGTGAACGCGACCTTCCCGCCCGCCACGCCGACGACCGCCATGCCGGGCACGTGCATCACTTCGCACGCTTCCTTCCAGCGAGCTCTCGCCAGCGCGAGCCGCGGCGCCGCGGCGGAGGGTTCGGTCGGAGGGACGAGTGCGGACGTCAAGGCGACGACGAAGCAGAGCGCGGACATTGCGGTTCCCGAAGCGAGCGGAAAATCGGCGGCCGGAGCGGCCGCGATCGAGCTCCGTGCCTGCAATGCCGGCGAACTCGAATCGGATTCAGGATCCTCGGACGAACGTCGCGCGACGCTGTGATCGCGAGCTGGCAAGGCGTGCGGCGAACGGAGCACCTGGGGGGCCGATGTCTCGAAGCTGGTGTCGAAGTCGATCGGCCCGCTGCGCCGGCGCCGCGCGCAGCTCACTTCGACCGGCGGTGGCGCGACAACGACCGTGCTCTTCGTCGACGTGCGCGAGCGCGACCTCGCGCCGCAGTGACGGCGTCGCACGCGGGACTGCGAGCTAGGATCGCACGCTCCTCACCAGGAGATCCGATGCGCGTCGTGCTCCCCGCGTTCCTGTCCGCGTGCGCTCGCGTCCCGACCGCCACGGCGGGCGTCCTCGAGGTGTCCTCGATCCAGTTCCCGACGACGGGCTTCGACGTCGCGTTCAAGAACGAGCGCTCGACGGGCGACTCGAGCACCTTCACGAAGTGCGAGGCGTTCGGCAGCGGGACGCTCGACCTGAACGACATTGCCGCCGCCGCCGCGACGAATGCCGATTCGAGCTGCGTTTTCGGGACGCCCAACCTTCCATGACCGCGCACGCGCGGTGATCCCGCGCAGAGGAGCCCCGATGTCGTCCTATGTCGCGTCCGTCATCCAAGAGACCAAGGCGAAGAACTCGAACGAGCCGGAGTTCCTCCAGGCGATGGAGGAGGTGCTCGCGTCGCTGGTGCCGGTGATCGATCGGCACCCCGAATACCGCAAAGCGAAGATCCTCGAGCGCATCGTCGAGGCAGACCGCGTGGTGATGTTCCGCGTGCCGTGGGTCGACGATCGCGGCGAGGTGCACGTCAACCGCGGCTTCCGCATTCAAATGAACTGCGCGATCGGCCCCTACAAAGGCGGGCTGCGCTTCCACCCGTCGGTGAACCTCTCGATCCTGAAGTTCCTCGCGTTCGAGCAGGTGTTCAAGAACTCGCTGACGACGCTGCCGATGGGCGGCGGCAAGGGCGGCTCGGACTTCGATCCGAAAGGGAAGAGCGATCTCGAAGTGATGCGCTTCTGCCAGGCGTTCATGTCGGAGTTGTTCCGCCACGTCGGCGCCGACACCGACGTGCCGGCGGGCGACATCGGCGTCGGCGGCCGCGAGATCGGCTTCCTGTTCGGGCAATACAAGAAGCTGAAGAACGAGTTCACCGGCGTGCTCACGGGCAAGGGCCTGAACTGGGGCGGCTCGTTGATCCGCCCGGAGGCGACCGGCTTCGGCGCCGTGTACATGGCGGCGGAGATGCTCGCGACGAAGCGCGATTCGCTGGAAGGGAAGACGTGCCTCGTGTCGGGCAGCGGCAACGTCGCGCAGTTCACCGTGCAGAAGCTGATCGAGATGAAAGCGAAGGCGGTCACGCTCTCGGACTCGAACGGGATGATCCACGACCCGGAGGGGATCGACGCGCAGAAGCTGCAGTTCGTGATGGACCTGAAGAACGCGCGGCGCGGTCGCATCCAGGACTACGCCGCGAAATACCGGAGCGCGACGTTCACGCCGGCGGTGGCGGGGCGCGATCACGATCCGCTGTGGGCGATCAGGGCGCACTGCGCGTTCCCGTCGGCGACGCAGAACGAGATCAACGCGAAGGACGCGGCGAACCTGCTGAAGGGCGGCGTGACGGTCGTCGCGGAAGGCGCGAACATGCCCTCGACGATCGAGGCGCAGAAGACGTTCGTCGACGCGAAGATCCTCTACGCGCCCGGCAAGGCGGCGAACGCCGGCGGCGTGTCCGTGTCGGGGTTGGAGATGGCGCAGAACTCGATGCGCTACTCGTGGACGCGCGAAGAGGTCGACAACCGCCTGAAGATGATCATGAAGGCGATCCACCAGAGCTGCATCGACGCGGCGGAGAAGTACGGCACGCCGGGCAACTACCTGAACGGCGCGAACATCGCCGGCTTCGTGAAGGTCGCGGACGCGATGCTCGATCAGGGCGTGGTGTAGGCGCGCGCTCCGCGCTCAACGCACCGACGCGACGGTGACCACGTCGGATGCGGCGCCGCCCGGCACCGACGCGGTGACCGCGAAGTTCCCTTCGTGAATGGCGGAGAAGACCGCGGCGAACCGCGCGTTCGCTCCGCTCGCGACGTCGATCGCCTCGACGACACCGTTCTGCTGCGTCAGCTCGACGTGCAGGTCGTCGTCCGACGGACCGGCGAAGCCGGCGACGATCACGTCGGCATCGTCAATCGCCGCGAGATCGCTTCGCGCGAGGAGCAGGTCGATCTCGAACGCACCGAACTCGACCGCGAGCGGCTGCTGCTCGACTTCGTTGAAGTGCGGCGCCGTGAACCGGAACGATCGCTCGATGCGGAACGAGAAGTCCGTTCCCGCGTGTGCGCGCGCGATCTTCGCCGTCTTCGCCAGCCGCTTGCGCACCGCCTTCAGCGTCTTGTCGAGCGACTTCGTCAGCTTGCTCCCGAGATCGTCGATCGCGCCGCCGCGTCCGAACAGGAATGCGTCGGGCAGCTCCGCGCGCGTCACTCCCGCGGCCGATGCCGCCGCCGCCTCGAGCACGAGGTCGTCGCCGAACGAGGTGACGACGTCGGCCGCGTCGGCCGCGACTCCGATCTGGAAGAACAGCACGAAGAACGCGATCGCCTGCAGGCGACCGGTGCCGAACCCGGCGTCGATGACGTCGGCGTCGATCCCGTTCAGTTGGTCGAGCAGCACTCGCCGTCGATCGGCAACCATCGCCGCGAAATCCTTCGCCGCGTGCTTGGCGGCCGACCGCGCGGCGCGGCTCGCATGCTTCAGCGCCTTCGATTTCTCGTCGGCGCGCGCGTTCGTGCCGGAGAGCGCCAGCGTGGCGACCACTGCGATCCACCGCAGGTTGCGGATGCGGACCATCGGGAGCGCGTTCATCGGATCGAGACCTCCGCACGGACACCGCCCGACTTCTCGAGGTTCGGCTTCGCGAGCACCACCAGGTTGCCTTCGGAGCAACCGGGAAACGCGTACTCGATCGTTCCGTCCGCACCGATGGCCGGCGTGATGGACCCCGGTGTCAGGTCCTGATCGAGCATGGACAGCGACACGAGCGTCGCCGGCGGGAACGCGTGTCCGCCCACGACGACGAAGACGTCGTTCGGCGTGCCGAGCTCGCTGAACGCGGCCATCACGTCGAGCGTGAGCGCGGAGGCGAACACCCACGTGTTGAAGTAACCGCTCCCGTCCTTCGCCATCGGCGGCGCGAATCGATACGGGCGCGTGAGGCGCCACTCGAACGCGACGTTCGATCGGTTGCGCAGCGTCTTCGCGATCCTCGCCAGGCTCTTCTCGACGGCGCGATACTCGGCGTCGACGAGCTTCGCGACGCGCGCTTCGAGCCCGTCGATCGTGCCGCCCGCGCCGAAGCGGAAGTCCGCAGGCATGTCGACCGCTGCGATGCCGAGGTCCTCGGCCTTCGCGTAGGCCGCGATCGCCGCGTTACCGACATCCGTGCCGAACGTCGGGACGTCGTTGCGGAGCTGGCCCTGGAACTCGATCAGCGGTCGGACCAACTGCGTGCGCGCGTCGAGCGGGTCGAACTCCGCCGTGTTCGCGAGCTCGCGGTACTCCTCGAGCTCCTGGCGCAACAACGTGACGCGCGCGTCGAGTCGGTCTTCGAGCTTCGCGAGCGCGACGTTCACGTCCTTTGCGAACTTCCGGCTCATCTTGCGCTTCGCGTCGGCGAGAGGATCGCCGGCGCGACCGAGCGCGTGCGGCGCCGCCGCGAGCGCGAGTGCGGCGAGAACATGGATCGAACGCGTCTGCATCGCGGGCTCCGACCGATTCCCCTGCATCGAATCGGATCCGGATTCGCGCGCCCGCGTCTCGCCCCGAACCG
>CAZBOK010000059.1:0-16235 GCA_964493525.1 uncultured Phycisphaeraceae bacterium
CCTGCTCGCGCGCGTTCATCGATCGCGCGCGCGGTTCCCGTGCGCGGCCGTCCTGATCGCCGGTGCGCTCGCCGGGTGGGGACTCGTCGCCGTGCGCGGCGTGCCGATCGACGTCGGGCTCGACAGCCTGCAGCCGAAGCACGATCCGATGGAGGACGCGCGCGTGCGGCTCGAGAGCGAGATCGGTCTCTCGCCGATCCCGGTCGCCGCGCTGGTGCCCGAGGAGCAACCGCTCGCGGAGGTCGCGGCGTCGGTGGCGCGCCTCGAGGCAGACGGCGTCGTGCGAGCTTCCGAAGGACCGCACCGTCTCGCGCCGACGCCGGAGCGCGCGGCGCGCGTCGCGCGGTTCCGGGAGGAGACGCGCGGCTGGATCGATCGGACGCTCGCACGCGTCGAGCGCGCGGGCTTCGCGCCCGACAAGTTCCGGCCGGGGCTCGACGAGATGGACCGGCTCCTGCTCGCGGACCCGCCGCCGTCAGCCGACGCGGGCCGCGTCGTCGAATCGACCGGCGGCCGCCTCCGCGTGGTCCACTTGTTCCCGCCGCGCACCGCGACGCGCGCGTCGGAGCGCGCGGCGTTCGCCGCCGCCGTCGATCGCGCGTTCGGCCGGCACGTGACGACCGTGAGCCCGTACTCGCTCGGCGATCTCCTGCGCGCGACGTTCGCTTCCGAGCTGCGCCGGCTGCTCACGATGTCGAGCCTCGCGGTCGCGGTGCTCGTCCTGCTGTTGTCGGGCGGCGTGCGTGCCGGGCTCTTCACGCTCCTGCCCGCTCTCACCGGCTTCGGCCTCGCGCTCGGCCACCTCGCGTTCTTCCAGGGCGCGATCCACCTCGGCAACTTCGTGGCGCTCCCGCTCCTCGCCGGCGTGTGCGTCGACAACGGCATCCACATGGTCGCGACGCGGCGGGACGCCCACGACGATCCGTTCGGCGCCGCGGGCGTCGCGCTGTGGCGGAACTACGCCACGACCGCGCTCGGCTTCGGCGCGCTCCTCGTCGCCTCCACGCCCGGGCTCGTGTCGCTCGGCGCGACTCTCCTGATCGGATGCACCGCGGCGTTCCTGGTCAGCCTGCTGGTGATCGCGCCGCGCCGGCCTTGCTCCGCGCGCGCGCCTCGGCCAGAGTGATCGCGCTCCGCTCCCCGCAGGAAGCCATCGCGATGCTCGCTCTCGCCCTGTTGTTCGCGCTGCAGACGGCCCCCGCTCCCGCGAGCGCTCCGGCGCTCTCGATCCAGGACGAGGCGAAGGCGCTGCTCACGCGACTCGCCGAGCGGCAGTCGAGCGTGAAGTCGATGCGCTCCTCTTATGTGCAGGAGCGGAAGTCGGCGTTGCTGAAGGATCCGCTCGTCTCGAAGGGGACGTTCCTGTGGCGGAAGGACCCGGGCTGCGTCGTGTTCGAAGTCGCCGAGCCGAAGCGCGCGCGGATCCGTCTCGACGCGGCGAGCTACCAGGTGTTCCGCCCCGACGATCGGCAGGCGGAGCGCTTCGAGTTCGAGTCGAACGATCTCGGCAAGGCGCTGCTGCAGAGCCTGTCGCCGAACGCGGGCGAGATGGCGAAGGGGTTCTCGGTCGTGAGCTTCACGCGCACCGACGGGCGCGCGGAGGTCGCGCTCGAGCCGCAGGTCGAGAAGATGAAAGCGTTCCTCACCGCGTTCCGCATCGTCGTGCGCGAGGACGACATGACGATCGAGGAGATCGCGTACACCGACGGGCAGGGCGACGAAGTGAAGATCCGGATCGAGAAGCTCGAGCGCGATCCGCCGCTCGACGATTCCGCGTTCGACGCGGCGCTGCCGCCGGGCACCGAGCTGCTCGTTCACAAAGTCGAAAAGAAGGGCTGAGCGCGCTCAGTCGATCTCGGGGTCGGTGTTCTGCCCGCCGGTCGAGAACGTGTTGCCGGCGAAGGAGAGGATCGACCCGTCGTTGGCGACGTCGATCCGGCAGTTCTCGAACGTGTTGTCGTTGATGAACGACGCACTGCCCGAGTGATCGAGCCCCTCGGCGCGGCAGCGGCGCACCGAGTTCGACCCCACGGTGTTCGCGATCGCGCCCGACTCGACGTCGATGCCGTCGCGAACGCAGTCCTCGATCGAGGTGTTCAACAGCAGGTTCGAGTTGCCGGTCACGGAGATCCCGTCGCCCGCGCAGTCGGCGATCTGGTTGCCGTCGAGCTGGATGTTCGCGCCGCCGATCACGATCGCGGCGGAGCCGGGGTCGAGCTCGCCGCGCAGGACGTTCCGGTTCACGGTCGTTCCGGTCACGCCGGGGCGGATGTCGATCCCGGGGCCTCGGAACTCCGTGATCTCGTTGTCCTCGACTGCCCCCGACATCGAGTCATCCACGATGATCGCGGTGAAATCGAACAGGCGGCGGATTCGGTTCCTGCGCACGATGAATCCGTCACCTCGGATGATCATCCCGTTCGCGCAGTCGATGATCACGTTGTCCTCGACGATGGCGTCCGCGCCGTCCACGACGAACGCAGCCGAGTCGATGCCCTCACAATTGCAGCGCCGGATCTGCACGCTCCCATTGGCCGAGTCATTCGCGGAGACCGCCACTCCTTCGAGGAATCGGAACCGGCAATCCTCGACGCGCGCGTTCGTGCACCCGTCGATCGAGATGGCGGGGCCGTTGGTAAGGAGAGCGCGCCCATTCTTGACGGCGCAGTTCAGGCCGTTTGCCAAGTGCACCCCGGTCCCCGACCCCTGGTCGCTGCAGCCGTCGATCGTCGCCGCGTCGCCGTCGACGTCGATTCCGGCCTGCGCGCAGTGGAGCGTCGTCACGCCGATCGCGGTGAATGCGTTCGCGTTCACGCCGATTCCGAACCCCTGCGCGCCGCTGTTCAGGAACGCCGCGTTACGGATGGTGAGTCCCTTCACCGTCACGCTGTCGGCCTTGACGTCGAGCCCCGGCCCGCTCGGCGCGCCGCCCGGCGGCAACGCCTCCACGATCACCTTGCCGTGCGCCACGATCTGCAGACCGGTCAGCGCGGATCCGACGACGACGTTCTCCTGGTAGACGCCGGCTTCGATCTTGACGGTGTCGCCCGCTGACGCGGCGGCGATCCCGGACGCGATCGTGGGATGCGTTCCGCCCTTCTTCACCTTGATCGTCGCGGCGCGCGCCGGCGCGGCGACGGCGAGCGCGAGAGCTGCCAGCGACAGGATTCGTGCGTGCGACATCGAGATCTCCCTCGAGATTCGTTCAGTCGATCTCATGCGGAACAGCGGCGCCGCCCGTCTTGAACTTGTTGTTCTTGAAAGTCGCCGTACCTTCGTTGGTCAGATCGAGGCGACACTTCGTGAAGGCGTTGTTGCGGATGATCGAGTTCGCACCGCGGTGATCGAGACCCTCGGCCGCGGAGTTGCGCACGACGTTGCCGTCGAGCAGCGTGCCTGCCGCGGTGTCGCGCACGAAGAACCCGTCGAGCAGCGAGTTCGAGACCACGTTGTCGAAGAAGTCGCAGTCGTCCCCTTCGATCTCGAAGCCGGGCCCGACGCCGCCGCTCACGCGGTTGCTCTCGAAGCGCCCGCCCGTGACGTCGCTCGAAAACGCCGCGTCGCTCGTGACGGTCGAATCGCGGACCTGATTCCCGCGCACGACGAGGCCGGTCCCGTCGCTGAAGCGGAACGGCGAGATGATCGCGCCGCGCACCCTGTTGTTCTCGACGCGCGCGCCGTCGAACTCGAACAGACTCAGTCCATTGCCGTCCTCGGAGAGGAATTCGATGCGATTGCCGAGAATCCGCGCGTCCGCCGACGGTCCGATCGACATGCCGGAGTCCGACGTGAGGATGGTGCAGTTCGTGATCTCGATGTCGGTGACCGGCGAACTGCCGCAGTTGATCGCGGTCGATCTGCACAACTCGAATCGACTCTTCACGATCGCGATCCCCGAGCAGGTCCCGTTGCGCATCTGGAAGCCTTCGCTGTTGGTCCCGACGCAGCGAAACCCCTTCAGCACGAGGTTCGAGCAGTCGGTGACCGCCATTCCGTTGCCGGCCGCCGCTCGCACGGAGCACTTCTTGAAGCGGGCACCCGAGACGTTCTCGAGGACGAAGCCGTCCGTCCCGCCGACGGCGCTGCACTTCTTGAAGCTCGCGTCGTCGGCGACCGAGACTTCGAATCCGGCCGGCGCACACCCGCGCGCGATGCACCTCTGCGCCGAGAATCCGTCCCCCGTGACGCGGATGCCGCTCGCCGTCGGGTGCCCGCCCCCGTCCTGGGCGTTCTCGACGACGATCCCAGAGATCGACACGTCGTCGGCGTCGACCTGGATTCCCGAGCCGTTCGGTGCACCGCCCGCCGGCCGCGCGTCGATCAGGACCTCCCCGTCGGCGATCAGTCGCAGCCCGGTCTTGGCGACGCCGATCGTGACGTTCTCCTGGTACACGCCGGTCTTCACCTTCACGGTGTCGCCGGCGCCAGCGGCATCGACGCCGCCCTGGATCGTCGAGATCGGGCCGCCCTTCGAGACGACGACCGTGCCCGCGAGTGCGGGCGCGGCGCACAGAGCGACGACCAGAAAGCCGGGGATGCGGTGGACGAGCATCGCGGGATCTCCTGTGCGCGCAGAACCTAGTCGATCTCGGGCGGCGTCGACTGCCCGCCGGTCGCAAACGTGTTGCCGGTGAAGCTCGAGAACGAGCCGTCGTTCGCGACGTCGATGCGGCAGTCCTCGAACGTGTTGTTGTCGATGAACTGGCCTGACCCGGAGTTGTCGAGACCTTCGGCCAGGCAGCGGCGCGCGGTGCAGGCCGAGATCGTGTTGGCGTTCGCGCCGCTCTCGAGATCGAACCCGTCGCGCAGGCAGTCCTCGACCACGTTGTTCGTGACGAGGTTCGCGACGCCCGAGATCACGATGCCGTCGCCGGCGCAATCGCGGACCTCGTTGCCGTCGAGTTCGACGTTGGACCCGCGGATCCGGATCGCCGGCTGGTCGACCTCCAGAACCGAGCGCAGCACGTTGTTCTTCACGAGCGTCGCGCTCGCGTTGTCGCGGATGTCGATCCCGATCGCGCGGACGTCGCGGATGTCGTTCTCCTCGATCGTCCCGGACGTCGAGTCATCCACCAAGATCCCCGTGAAGCCGTACGTCCGGCGCAGCGTGTTGCGGCGCACGACGAAGCCGTTCCCGCGCACGATGATCCCGGCGTTCGAATCGGTGATCGTGTTGTCCTCGACGACCGCGGCGTCGCCGGCGATGCGGAAGGCGAAGTCCGCGGACTGATCGACGCGGTTGCGGCGCGCGATGATCTGCGAGTTGGTCGCGTCGCCCGCGGAAACCGCGTCGCTCTCGATCAGCTTGAACTGGCAGTCCTCGACGACGGCGTCGGTGTAGGCGCTGATCCTGATCGCGGCCCCGTTCACCTGTCGAGCGCGGCAGTCGCGGACGACCGCGTGCTGACCATCGTGAAGATCGAGTCCGTCGGATGAACCGATCTCGCTCCACCGCTCGATGAGCACGTTGTCGCCATCGACGTCGATCCCGGCGGGATTGCATCGGAGCGTGGTGACGTCGCGCGCGGTGAACGAGTTCGCCGCGACGCGGATCCCCACGCCGGGATGGTCGAAGTCGAGCGTCGCCGCGTTCCGCACGACGATCCCGTCGATCGTGACGCCGTCGGCCTGCACGTCGATGCCCGGGCCGGAGGGAGCGCCGCCGGCCGGCCGCGCCTCGATCACCACCTTGCCGTGGGCGACCAGCGTCAATCCGGTGAGGGCGCCGGGAACGACGACGTTCTCCTGATACGTCCCCGCCTCGATGCGCACGATGTCGCCGACCGAGGCGGCGGCGATGCCGGAAGCGATCGTCGGGTGCGGACCACCGGGCTTCACCTTGATGGTCCCGGCGTTTGCGGAATGGGGGAGCACGATCACGAGGCACGCGATCGAGAGAGGGCGGGAAAGGTTCATGGGATGCTCCGAGAAGGCGGGGCTCAGTCGATCTCGTGCGGCACGTTCTCGCCGCCGGTCTTGAACTTGTTGTTCTTGAACTGCGCCGTGCCGTCGTTGGTGAGGTCGAGCCGGCATTTCGAGAACGCGTTGTCGCGGATCACGGAATTCGTTCCGCGATGGTCGAGCCCCTCGGCCAGGCAGCGACGCACGACGTTGCCGATGAGGAGCGCGCCGTTCGCGTTCGTGGTCACGAAGATCCCGTCGTCGAGGCCGTTCAGGATCACGTTGTCGAAGACTTCGCTGTCGTCGCCGTTGATCTGCAGGCCGGGTCCGACGGACCCGCGCACGCGGTTGTTCTCGATGCGCGCACCGTCGGTCTCGCAACCGATCGCGGGATCTGCGGAATAGAGGCAGTCACGGAGGTCGTTGCCGCGGATCACGATCTGCGAGCCGCCGGCGCACGCGATCGGCGTGATCGCGGTGGCCTTGAATCGATTTCCCTCGATCACGACCCGCGAGCAGTTGGAGACCGAGAGCCCGTTGTTGTCATCGTCGACGCGTTCGATGCGGTTGGCGCGCAGCCGCAGGTCGAGGACGTTGTCGAAGGAGAGCCCCGCGGAATTGGTGAGGAACCGGCAGCCCACGACCTCAACGCCGTCGATCGCCGCGTCATTACCGTCGAGGTTGACGGTCGAGTCCTCGCACATCTCGAATCGGCACTTCGAGAGCGTGATGTCGGAGTTCGTTCCCTGGCTCGACGCGACGCCTTCGGCGTCGGTCCCGAAGATCCGGCAGGCGCGCATCGTGAGTCCCGCGCAGTTCGCGAACTCCACGCCGCCGCGATCGCTCCCGCGGATCGAACACTTGGTCAGCACGATCCCCGAGGAATCGATGAACGAGAACCCGTTCCCGTCGCCGCGCGCGACGCACTTCTTGAAGCGTGCGCCCGCGACGCCGTTCAGCTCGAAGCCGGCCGGATCGCAGCCGAGCGTCGTGCAGTTCTGCGCGAGGAAGTCGTCGCCGGTGACCCGGATGCCGCTGCCATCGGGTGGGCCGCTGGCGTTCGTCGCGTTCCGGACCGTGATGCCGGAGATCTTCACGCCGTCGGCGGCGACCGCGATGCCGGGCCCGCCGCCGAGGCCGCCGCTCGGCCGCGCATCGACGACGACCGCGCCGTCGGCGACCAGCCGCAGCCCGCCCTTCGCGACGCCGATCGTGACGTTCTCCTGATACACGCCCGTCTTCACCTTCACCGTGTCGCCCGCGGATGCCGCGTCGACGCCGGACTGGATCGTGGTGAGGGCGCCCGTTTTCGAGACGGTGATCGTCGACGCGCCGGCGGATGCGGCGAGGAGCGCGGTGAACGAGAGAGCGAGCGGGGTCGAGAGACGGTGCATGAGTGCCTCCGATCTCGCGGACGGATTTCGCCGGAGCAGACCGACACGGATTCTCGACGCGAATGATCGGACGCGCGCGAACCGCGAGCTCGGCGGGAACGTCGATTGCACGTCCCCTCGTCACCTGCCCCGCAACCCGAAGGAACGCCATGAAGACCGCGCAATTCGCCGCAGCGATCGGGTCATTGCATGCAGTCGCCGGTCAGAAGTTCCCGAGGTCGGCGCACGGGATCGCGAGCCGCGCTCTCGTCGTGGCGGCCTTGCTGCTTGCAGCCGCTCCGCTCCGCGCGCAGGACCGAGTCATCGCCTGGAATGATCTCGGCATGCACTGCATGGACCCGGGTTACCGGGTGTTCTGCCTGCTGCCGCCGTTCAACGACTTCACCGCGCAGGTGATCGTCGGAGGGCACCTCGTCACGGATGGGTCGACCTGCACCGTCACGTATGAGGGGCTTGCGGACGCGACCGGCTCGATCAACCTGACCTCCGTCGGGAAGACCGACTTCTGGCAGCACGTGCCGGCGCTGTTCGGCGTCTCGCTTGCGCCGGACGTCGGGCTCGCGGGCAACGCGATGCCGGGGCTCGCGAACGTCCCGCAGCCGATCCCCTTCGATGCCGCGCTGCGTTGGTTCAAGGCGAACGGGATCCCGATCACGCCGACCGACGACCAGTTCAAGAACAACACCTACCCGATGATGAAGGCGGTCGCGCGCAACGCCGGCGGCAGCGTGCTCGCGAGCGCGCCGAACGTCACGCCGGTGTCGGACGAGATGGACTGCAGCCGTTGCCACGTCTCCGGCGGCAGCCCGTGGGCGAAGCCGGTCGCGGGCTGGGTGTTCGACCCGAATCGCGTCGACGACTACCGCTGGAACATCCTGCGCCTGCACGACGAACGGCAAGCGGGCGACCCGACGTACGCCGCCGCGCTCACGACCGCGGGCTACTCGCCGCTCGGCCTGTACGCGACCGCCCGAGCCGGCACGTCGATCCTCTGCGCGAAGTGCCACCTCTCGAACGCGTTGCCGGGCTCCGGCATCCCGAGCGTGAAGCCGCTCACCGAAGCGATCCATGCGTTCCACGGCGGCGTGAAGGACACGAACGGGCTCGCGCTCGACAGCGTGCAGAACCGCAGCGCCTGCTACACGTGCCATCCCGGCTCCGTCACGCGCTGCCTGCGCGGAGCGATGGGCTCGGCGGTCGCCGCCGACGGTTCGCTGGCGATGCAGTGCCAGAGCTGCCACGGCGGCATGAGCAAGGTGGGAACGACGGGTCGCGTCGGTTGGCTCGCGCAGCCGTCCTGCCAGCAGTGCCACACGGGCACCGCGACGCAGAACTCCGGGCAGATCCGGTTCACGTCCGTGTTCGATCAGAACGGCGTGCCGCACGTGCCGGCGAACTCGACGTTCGCGACCGACGCGAACACGCCCGCGCCCGGCTTCGACCTCTACCGGTTCTCCGATGGCCACGGCGGCCTGCAGTGCGAAGCGTGCCACGGCTCGACGCACGCTGAGTATCCGGCCGCGCACCCGAACGACAACGTGATGAGCGTGCAGGCGCAGGGCCACGTCGGCATGCTCGTCGAATGCGTGGCGTGCCACGGCACGACGCCCGCCACGGTCAGCGGCGGTCCGCACGGCATGCATCCGATCGGAGCGACCTGGGTCTCGAATCACGGGACCGCCGCGGAGGGCGCCGGCGTCGCGCAGTGCCGGAAGTGCCACGGCGCCGACGATCGCGGCACGGTGCTGTCGCGATCGCAGGCGAACCGCACCATCAATACGGGCGACTTCGGAACCAAGAACTTCTGGCGCGGCTTCCAGATCTCGTGCTTCGCGTGCCACAACGGGCCGACGAGCGAGTTGCCGACGACGAACCATGCGCCGGCGGTGACGAACAAGGCGGTGGCGACTCAAAACGATCAGAGCGTCGCGATCGACCTGACCGGCTCCGACTCGGACGCGAATCCGCTGACGTATCGCGTGGTCAGCCAGCCCGAACACGGCACGGTCGGGATCAGCGGCGCGATCGCGACCTGGTTCCCCGAGGCCGGGTTCGTCGGCGTGACGTCGTTCACGTTCGCGGCGTGGGACGGGAAGACCGACTCCAACCTCGGGACCGTCACCGTCACGTCGAACGCGGCGAGCTGCCCAGGCCAGATCACGCAGTACGGGTTCGGCTGCCCGGGCTCCGGCGACTTCCTGCCGCAGCTCGCGATGACGGGCTGCGCGACCCAAAACGGGAGCGTGACGCTCTCGGTGACGCAGGGCAACGGCGGCGCGAACGGACTGTTGTTCTTCGGAGCGACGCGCGGCGTCGCGATGCTGCAGCACGGCTGCGTGCTGCGCGTCACGCCGGTGTCGCCGGTGATCCTGCCGTTCGCGCTCGGTGCGGGCGGCGCCGGCGCGGGCCAATTCTCGATCAACGGCACGATCCCGTCCGGGACGCCGTCGGTGACGGTCACGATGCAGGCGTTCCTCGTCGATCCCGGCGTCTTCCAGGGCTTCGCCGCGACGAACGGGATCGAGGTCGCGATCCACTGAGTCGGCGTCGACCGACGTGGCGGGCGCCCGGTAGCCTCGGGCGCTCGCCATGCCGTTCACCGATCACTTCTCGGGCGTCGCCGCGGACTACGCGGCGTTCCGGCCCAAGTATCCCGCCGCGCTCATCGAGCGGCTCGCCGCGCTCGCGCCGCGCCGTGCGGCCGCGTGGGACGTCGCGACCGGCAGCGGTCAGGCCGCGATCCTGCTCGCCGAGCGTTTCGATCGCGTCATCGCGACGGACGCGAGCGCGCAGCAGATCGCGAGCGCGGTGCGGCACGAGCGGATCGAATACCGCGTCGCGGCCGCGGAGGAATCGGGGCTCCCCACGGCGTCCATCGACCTCATCGCCGTCGCGCAGGCGCTGCATTGGTTCGACGTCGAGCGCTTCCACGCGGAGGCGCGCCGCGTCGCCGCGAAAGGCGCGGTGATCGCGGAGTGGTGCTACGGGATCGTGCGCGCCGCCGACGCCGAGGTCGACCGCGTCGTGCGGCGCTTCTACTCGGAGCGCATCGGTCGATGGTGGCCCGCGGAGCGATCGCACGTCGAGACCGGCTACCGCGATCTCCCGTTCCCGTTCGAGCCGATCGACGTCGGCGAGTGGTCGATCGTCGCTCCGCTCGATCGCGCGCGGCTGGTCGGGTACGCGCGGACGTGGTCGGCCGTGAAGGAGTGCCGCGCCCACGAAGGCGTCGATCCGATCCCCGAGTTCGACGCGGATCTCGCGCGCGCTTGGCCGGCTGGATCGGATGCAGTCGAGATCCGCTGGCCGATCACGATCCGCGTCGGGCGCGTCGCTCTAGCGATCGCGCGCGACGGTGACTCCGGTACGGATCACGGGCGCGCCGATCCGTCGCCTCGTCGAGGTCTCCCATGAGACTCACTCACTTGCCGCTGCTGTCGATCCAGCGCGACCTCTACCGCCTTCCGCGCGGGGCCGAGCGGTTCCACGCATACCTGTGGAGGCTGCGCGACCCGCGGACGGGCGACCTCGCGCTGCCGATCGTCGCGATGAATCCGATGGGGAAGGAGCACGTGCCCGAGTCGCTCGACCGGTGGATCGCCGCCGGCGCGGAGGAGGCCGCCGCGAACGCGATCGGCGAAGCGTCGGCCGCGCTCGCCGCCGAGCCCGGCGAATACCAGGTGGCGCTGGTCGCGTGCGACGACTGGAAAGGCGGCTGGACGAACCGGGCGTCGACGGACTTCGGGCAACGCTTCCGTCCGCACGCGCTGACGCGGCGCGGTTTCGTGACCGTCCTCTTGTGGACGAGCGAGAGCTGGAACGCGGAGCGCGTGTATCGGGAAACGACGCTCGCCGTGCATCGCATCGCGTGGATCCAGCGCCACGGCGAGCCGCGCACTCTGCGCTCGATGCTCGAGCAGGAAGGAGCGGTGCAGGTCGCGGCGGGGATGCACGCGCCGTCGCTCGACCGCGCCACGCTCGAGCGGACCCGCGCGGTCGTCGCGCCGCTCCTCGATCGGGACGACATGCCCACCTGCATCGCCGCGCTGTTCGGCGACGATGCCGCCGCGTCGCTCGGGTTCGCGACGCTCGGGTTGCCGAAGGACGCCGGACTCGAGCTCGCGCTCGACGACGCGCTCAGCTCCGCGGCTTCCACACGACGCCGCGGCCGTCGACCGCGACCATGAGCGCGGCGAGGGAGTCCCAGTCGACGAACCCCTTCGCGCGAAGGACGCGGCACGCGGCGCGGCATCCGCGCGTCGAAGCGCGGACTCGGCGGAGCGCGCGGGGGACGGCCATCGGCGCGGATTCGTTTGGCGGGCGGCAGACTCGCGCGGTCGGCCCCTCTACGCTCTCGCCCGATGCTCCGTCATCTTGCCGCTCTCGTTCCGCTCACCATCTTCGCGTCGTGCGCATCGCCCGCAGATCAATGGACGAAGATCGATCGCGCGGCGCGGCACGACCTCGACCGTCGCTACCCCTCCGGCGCGTCGCGCGACGACGTGCGGCGCGCGACCGGCGCCCCCGCGTTCTCCGGCACGCTCGACGATGCCGCGCGCTACCCGTTCGGCGCGTGGTGCGTCGAGCGCGTCCGCGACCGCGCGGGCGATCGCGCGCAGCAGTGCGACCTCTTCATGGTGTCGGGCGGCAGCTCGGGGTTCTTCGAGGACTGGGTGTTCTATGACGCGGCCGGCGGCGTCGTGTCGTCCTACCGCCGCTTCGCCGACTGACCCGGGAGTTCGCATGCGGATCCCGCTCGGCTCGTTCCTGATCGGCGTTCTCCTCCTCCCGGCCGCGCGCGGCGGCGACGTCTCGGTGCTCGCGAAGAACGGCAAGCTGACGCTGACGGGGAGCGACACGAACGACGTGTTGATCATCGATCAGGTCGGTCTGAACGCGGATCAACTCCGCATCGCGCCCGGCGCGTCGACGACGGTGGTCGGCTCGGCGTCGGCGCTGACGATCTCGAGCATCACCAAGGACGTGGTCGTCCGGCTTCGCGGCGGCTCGGACGCGGTGACGTTCGACCAGATCACGCTGCCGCGCGGGCTCACGCTCGACCTCGGCGAAGGCGACAACGCCGGGACGTTGACCGTGTCGACCGTGCAGCGCGACCTTCGCGTCGTCGACGGCGGCGGCAGCAGCATCGTCTCGCTCACGAACACGATGGTGAAGCGCGACGTGCGCGTGACCCTCGGTGCGGGCGCGGATTCGTTCCAGGCGCTCGGGACGACGCACGTGCTGCGCAATGTCTTCGCCGACGGTGGCGCGGACCCGGACTTCCTCTCGATCGACACCGCGACGGTCAACGGGCGCGTGACGCTCGACGCGGGCACGGGCGCGAACGCGGTGCTGGTGAAGAACGCGGAGATCGGCAAGGGCGTGAGCGTGTCGGCGGGCTCCGGGTCCGATCAGGCCACGTTCCTCCAATCCGACGTCGACCAAGGTCGGGTGAGCGTGAAGCTCGGCCGCGGCGCCAACCTGGCGACGATCGACGACGTCGACTTCCCGACGACGACGATCAAAGGATCCTCGGACGACGACGGCGTGAACGTCAGCGGCTCCGAGTTCCACCGGCGCGCCGACTTCCGCCTCGGCGGCGGCACGAACGGCGTCGGCATCCAGACGTCGACATTCGACTCCTCGCTCACCCTCGCGTGCGGCGCCGGCGTCGATCAATGGTCGATGCTCACCGACGTCGTCCACGGCAGGTGCGTCGCGAAGTGTGGCGCCGGGCAGAACATCGCGACGCTCGCGACGCTCACGGTCGACGGCGCACTGTCGGTGACGGGAGGCGCCGACGTCGACGCGATCGCCGCGACCGGCCTGACGGTCGGCGGGTCGGCGAAGTTCGCGTTCGGCGGCGGCGCGAACGGGTTCATGTGCAACAGTGGTGGAGCGTTCGCGCGGCTGACGATCGCCTCGGGCTCCGGCGACGATCAGTACTCGGTGCAGAACGCGACCGCGACGCGCGACGTCGTGTTGCGGGCCGGCGGCGGCTCGAACAACCTCAGCGTGATGACCGACGCGTTCCAGCGCGACCTCACGATCCGCACCGGAGCGGGGGACGACGTGATCGACCACACGGGAACGACGGTGGGAGGAAAACTCCGCATTCGGGACGGAGCCGGAAACGACACCGTCACCCCCTGAACCGGGCGGGTCGGGAAACGTCCTTTCGGTCCGTTTCCCTCAAGTCCCGCGACCGCGCCTCCCGATGAGACCTCCGAACCAGCCGGCTCGTTCGCCGGCGCCCACAATTCTCGGAGGAGTTTCCGAATGTTCGCTCATCGAGTTTCGCGCGGTTTCACGCTCGTGGAATTGCTGATCGTCGTCGTCGTGCTCGGCATCCTCGCCGGCATCGTGCTGCCGTCCTTCAACTCGTCGACCGAGGACTCGAAGGTCTCCGCGGTGACGCAGAACCTCTCGGTCCTGCGCTCGGCCGTCGACCTCTACAAGGCGCAGCACTCCGACAACTATCCGGGCTACGGCAGCGGCGGAACGCCCGATGCCACGACGTTCACGAACCAGCTCACGATGGCGTCGAAGAAGGACGGCACCACGTCCGCCGTCGGCACCACGGGCTACGCGCTCGGTCCGTATCTGAAGACCGGCATCCCGGCCAACCCGTTCAACGGCAAGACGACGATCACGATGGTCGCCGACAACGCCGCGATCCCGGCCGCGGATGACACGACGGGCTGGTTCTACAAGGCCAAGACGGGCGAGGTGAAGTGCAACTCGACGTTCGTCACGGCCGACAGCGTCGCCGTGTACAGCTACTGACGCGGGGCGGATCGTGAACCGGGTTCGCCGATCGCCGCGCGATCGGCGCGAACGCGGGCTGTTCTCGCTCGTCGAGGTCCTGCTCGCGTCGCTGGTGCTCGCCTTGTCGGCGACAGCGACCGCGTATTGGATCGAAACGGTCGGGAACCTCGCGAGCGACGCCGACGAGCAGACGATCGGCAACGGCCTGGTCCAGGTCGTCGCGGGCCTCCTGTCGAACAAGGCGTTCCGCGAGCCGGGATCGAGCGGTGTGGGGTCGGGTCCCGAGTCGAGCGAGCACGCGCTCGCCGACTTCGACGACATCGACGACTTCGCGGGACTCGTCAGCTCGCCGCCTCTCGACGACAAGCTCGCGGCGCAGACCGCGCTCGCGGATTGGACGACCCGCATCACCGTCGATCCCGTCGACGCGGACACGCTGGCGGTGACGTCGGCGAGCGACCTGTTGATGATCCGCGTCACCGCCGAGCGGAAGGGCCGCGTGGTGGCGCAGAGCTGGTGGCTGCGCGCGCGTTCGCCGTTCGAGTGACGGACCGGTTCCGAAGTGGAAGCGTCGGAGGACGGAACATGACGAACGCGAGTGAGGAACCAGGACTGCAGATGCGCGGCGCACGAGTCGGCGGCCCGGCGTTGCTCGCCGTGTCGCTGGTGCTCGTGACCGCCGTGCTCCTGCAGCGGTTCTCGTTCGCCGGCGACGGCGACGAGACCAAGCAGTTCGCGAACGCCATCGAGCAGCGGATCGAGATGATCAAGCTGCTGAAGTCGATCGACGGTCGCTTGGTCGAATTGAAGGCGGTGCTCGAGCAGAAGAAGTGAGGCGCGCGGCGCCGGAGACTCCAGCGATGTGGTTCAGCGGTGCCAAGCGGTCCCCGATCGGCGTCGAGCTCGGCAGCGACGCCATTCGCCTGCTCCAGATCGAATGGCGCGGCGACGTCGGGCAGGTGATCGCGTCCGCGGAGATCGAGACGGATCGCACGCCGGAGTCGGCAGACCCGCACACCACGACGCCGTTCACTCCGGAGGTGGCGGCCGCGGTTCGGAAGGCGCTCGACGAGAACGGCTTCCGCGGTCGCAAGTGCGTCGGCTGCGTGCCGGCCGACCGGTTGATCCAGCGCCACGTGAAGGTCGACGAAGTCGAAGGCCAAGCGCTGCGCGACGCGCTCTTGTTCGAGCTGGAGGACGCGTTCCCCGGGGACGCGCCGATGGTGCAGCACCTCGACGTCGGCGAAGTCGTCGAGCGCGGCGAGCGCAGGCACGAGATGATCCTGCTCGCCGCCGGTCACCAGCACGTGAACTCGCTGGTCGACTTCATGACGAGCGCGGGGCTCGACCCGATCGCGCTCGACGCCGAAGGGTGCGCGTTGGTCCGGTGCTTCCTGCCGCGCGATCGACGTGCGGAATCGGCGAACGCGGACAGCGACGGCGAGAAGCACACGGCGATCGTCCACGTCGGCGCGCTCGCGACGCAGATGACGATCACCGGCGGTGGACAGCCGTTGTTCATGAAGCAGCTCCCGCTCGGCGCGACGCAACTCTTCGAAGCGCTGCAGCAGCGCCTCGAGCTCTCGGAGTCGGAAGTCTGCGTCGACATGCGCCTGCTCGCCGAGACCGGCGACGATGATCTCGCGAAGCAGGTGGTCGGCGCGCTCCGCCTGCAGCTCGACGCGCTCGCGCTCGAGCTGTCCGCGTGCCTGCGCTACCACGCGGCGTCGCGGCGCTCGCCGGGCGGCATCGACCTGTTCCTGTCGGGGCAGGGCGCGCGGATCCCGGGCCTCGCGGACACGCTCTCGGAAACGCTCGGCACGCCGGTCCAGCGGCCCGACCCGTTCTCCGGCGCGTTCTCGGGAGTCGTCGCGGACGCGCGCATCGCGCGGCGTTTCGCGTTGTGGGCCGTCCCGCTCGGGCTCGCGTTGCGGGAGAGCGCGTGATGCGCGCACCGCTCGTCGACTTCCTCCCGCCCGACTACCGCGCGCGCCGGCTGCGCAAGCGCCTGCTCGCCACGCGCGGGCTCGTCGTCGTGATCCTGCTGGCCGGAATGATCGCCGCCTCCGCATTGGCCGCGAACCGCGAGCGGTCGTTGAACCGCGAGCTGAACGGGATGCTCGCGAAGCACGAGATCGCGAAGGAGCGCATCCGCCAGATCGAGGAACTCGA
>CAZBOK010000060.1:0-16144 GCA_964493525.1 uncultured Phycisphaeraceae bacterium
TCAGTGTGATGTCGAATCACCTGCACTTCGTCGTCGAGGCGGAGAGTTCGCGCGCGTTGTCCCGCGGGATGCAAGGTCTGCTCGTCCGCATCGCGCGGCACTTGAATTCGGCACTGAACCGTCGCGGTCGCGTGTTCGCCGATCGGTTCCACTCGCGGGTGCTCGGCTCGACGCTCGATGTGCGGAACACGCTGCGGTACGTGCTCTGCAACGCGCGACGACATGGCATCGCGTTGCGCGGCATCGTCGATCCGTACTCGTCCGCCGCTTGGTTCCAACGCTGGCGTGGCGTCGACGCGATTGCGCGTCCGTCACCCGTCGCCGCGGCGCGATCGTGGCAGCTCCGCGATGGGTGCTGGCCGCACGGACGCCTCGATCCGCGCGCGGTTCCGTGCGCCGCGTCCCTTCGAGCGGGCGTCGCGCGCGAACATCTGTCCCGGGTCACTCCCGGATTCGCTTCAACCTCGCGTCCCTCTCCTCGGCGAAGCGCTGGATCCCTTTCAACACCCACGGCCACGTGAGGTGCGACTCCTCGAGGATCTCGTCGACGCTGCCGCCGGTGCGCCAGCGATCGTCGTGGTCCGGTGAGACCGTGTACTCCTCGCAGACCTTGTTCGCGATCCAGTCGTGCATCGCGCGGCGCGCGTTGTTCGTGACGACCATCGAGTTCTGCCACTCCTTCATCGGCAGCACCTGGTCCTGCCAGCTCTTGCTCTGCTTCTCGAAGAGCGCGCGGCTCGGGGCCGAGACGAACTTCACGTTCGGCAGCTTCTCGCGATGGTTCTTCAAGAGCTCGAACGCGGCGATCATCGGGCTGGTGCCGCGGAAGATGACGGTGCCGGCGCGCGGGCCTCTCGAATCGTCCCAGTCCTTCACGACGTACGCGCCTTTCGCGGCATCGTGGAACGAGCCGGCGCCGAGCGCGGCGCGGTCGGGCGTCTCGACGGGCGGACGCGTGAGGTGGAGCGCGATCACGTGCGCGTCGTGGTTCATCGCCGCCGCGAGGAGTGCGACGGTCTCGTTGTAGTCGAACGGATGCAGGTCGACGACGTGGCCGCGCGGGAAGAGATCGGTGACCGACGGCGCGAAGATGCCGAAGTGCGTGCGCGAGTCCTCCGCCGTCTCGGGGCCGGAGTGGCCGGCGACCCACAGCACCTTGCCGACCTTGATTTGCGAGTCCTGCGCGAGCTGCGAGAACAGGCGCATCGGCCCGTACTTCAGGTACGAGAACGAGCCGTAGGTCGAGCAGCCGGCGAAGTAGCCGACGAAGCGTTCCTCGGGGTTCTTCGCGAAGTTGACGGTCGCGATGCCGACGGTGATCGCGGAGTTCGCGAACTCGGTGATCTGCTGCGGGAGCAGGCAACCGGTGCGGTTCTTGTCGCGCTCGTACCAGCCGAAGCCCTTGAACTCCGGGAACGCGGGCGAGGCGTGCGCGAAGCCGGCGATGTTCGTCGACTCGGCGAGGTCGGCCGCCATCACGAGGAACAGCGGACGGCCCGCGGTCTCGTGCGCGATCGCGTTGACGTAGCCGCCCCAGTCGCCGAGCGCCTTGCGGTTCGGCGCCTTCACGCCCGGCTTCAGGAACAGTTGCTCGGGGTACTTCCTCACGTCGCGCACGCGCGGGTCCTGCGATGGATCGACGTCTCGGTCGAACTTCACGCCGGCGTGGCTCGCGGGCACCGCCTCCGCGGCTTTCAGCAATCGGCCCGCGACGAACTCGACGAGCGCCTTGTCCTTCCTCATCACGTCGAGCACGACGTCGAGGTTCGTCTTCGTCTGCGCGCGGAACGCCTTCGCATCGGCGGGAGCGGCCTGGCCGAAGCCGTCGAACTTCACGCCGTGGCGCTCCTGGAAGGCGCGCTTCGTCTCCCAGTAGATGTCGCTGTTCGGCTTGTGCGCCTGCCCGTGGCTCTTGTTGTCGAAGACGCCGTAGCCGCGACCCTTGCGGTTCTTGGCCCAGATCATTCCGGGCCGGCCGTTCGGCTCACGGTCGTTCAGGATCGTGCGGAACGCGCCGATCAGCGACACGAAGTCCTCGGCGTTCTCGGTGCCGGCGGTGCGCCATCCATAAGGTTGGAACCACGACTCGGGCGTGCCGTGCACGACCGACGAGTGGCTCGGGTCGTCGATGCCGTAGTTGTTCCAGTCGAGCAGCAGGATGTAGTTCTCGAGGCCGAGGCCCCACGCGCTGTTCTTGGTCTCGTGCGCCGCGCCCGCGGAAAGGCCGCCTTCGCCTTCGAGAGTGAACACGCACGAATCGCGCGCGCCGGAGTGCAGGAGCGCCATCGCCTCGCCCGCGCCGGCGGGGACGCCGTGGCCCGACGGGCCGGTGTTGAACTTCACGAACAGCGTCTTGCCTTCCATCTCGGCGTGGCCGGCGAGGCCCTTGTTGCGCCGGAAGTCGAGCAGGTCGTCGGCGAGGAGCACGCGATGCGGGTCGGCGTTCAGGTCGTACCTCGCGTCGCCGGTGAGCTTGCGCGCCGCGCGCATGAACTCGTTCATCAGCGCGAGCACGGAGTAGAGGAGCGGAGTGCAGTGACCGGCGCCGAGCACGAAGCGATCGCCGAACGACAGCTCCGGGTGCCGGACGTCGAAGCGCATCGCGCCCGAGATCAGGAGGCCGAGGAACAGGTGCACCTTTGATCGTGAGCCGCCGGGGTGGCCGCTCTGGCGGTGGTTCAGCGTCAGATCGATGAGCTGATCGACGAGGTCGGCGGTCTTCTGCAGGTGTGCGAGGTTCTCTCGCACCTCGGATTCGCTGAGGATGGCGCGCATCGCGGCAATCTATCGCGACGACGTCGCGGTTGAACAGGGACGGGCGCGCGGCCGCCCCGGCAGGGACTGGGCCGTTGCGCTGCCGAGTGATCGGCCCGATGATGGCGCGCTCGCCCGACCGAACCCGATGCGCCGCGCGCCCGGCGCACATCTGGAGCGCCTCGATGCATCGACTTCGTCTTCCGCTGGTCCTCGCGGTCGCCGCGCTGGTCGCGCCGATCGCGGGCGCCCAGTCGCCGCCCGCGCCGTTCTCCTATGAGGTCGTCTACCCCGGCCCGACGAGCGATCACTTCTGCTCGATGGCGTTCGCGCCCGACGGCCGGCTGTTCCTCGCCGATCGCACGTCCGGCGCGATCAAGTACCTGAAGGACGGCGTCCTCTCGAGCACGTGGGCCACGATCCCGAAGACCGGCGTCCTCAGCTCCGAGCAGGGCCTCCTCGGCATCGCGATCGACCCGAACTTCCTCATCAACGGTTACGTGTACGTCTACTACACGCGCACCGCGACCATCACGGAGAACGTCGTCGCGCGGCTGCAGGAGCTCGGCGGAGTCGGCACCGGTCTCACCGTGATCTCGCCGGTCGGCGGCATCCCCTCGACGACCATCCACAACGGCGGACGCCTCGTGTTCGGCGTGGACGGCAAGCTCTACGTCGGCGTCGGCGATCGCTCGGTCTCGTCGACCGCGCAGGACAAGACGGTCCTGAACGGGAAAATCCTGCGCATGAACACCGACGGAACCGCGCCCGCGGACAACCCGTTCGCGACCGACGCGACGTTCCATCCGCTCGTGTGGACCTACGGCCACCGCAACCAGTACGGCCTCACGGTGAACCCGATCAGCGGCGACATCTTCCAGACCGAGAACGGGCTGAACACGCGCGACGAGATCAACCACATCGTGAAGGGCGGCAACTACGGCTGGCCGATCTACGAAGGCACCGAGCCGGTCCCCGATCCGACGACGGTGGATCCGCTCGCGACCTATGCGCCGACTCCCGACCCGACCGGCACTTGCTTCTACCGCGGCAACAACTACCCCGCCGGCTTCGAGAACAACTGGTTCTTCATCAAGTACTCGTCGAACCTGCTGCAGCGCGTCCAGCTCGATCCGACGCAGACGTTCATCACGACGCAGTCGCAGTTCGACGATCTTCCGGGCAGTGGCTTCGACGTGCTGTCCGGCCCGGACGGCAACCTCTGGTACCTGACGAACGACGGAGCCGCGACGCGCGGCGGCAACGAGGTCGGTCGCTACATCAGCTCGACCGCGCCGAACCCGGCCGCGAACATCACGCCGGTGTCGAACCAGATCATCGGCGGTTCGCTGACGTTCGGATTCAACGGGACGAACGGCGACACGGTGTTCAGTTGGGTGTCGGTCACCAAGCTCGGGGCGCCGCTCTCCACGCCGTTCGGCGACTTTTGGGTGCCCGCCGACCTGATGTTGCCGTCGGTGACGATCGTCGGCGACAACCGCCAGTACCTCGGCGCCGTCGTGCCGAGCCTCGCCGCGCTCTCCGGCATCACCATCTACATGCAGGCCGCGGACGTGCCGTTGGCCGCGCCGATCAAGCTGACGAACCCGGCCCAGATCACCCTCAACTGATCCGCGACCGGCGGCCGTCTGCCGCACGAATCGATCCCGCGCCGCGCGACCGGAGTGATCCGCTCGCGCGGCGCGGTGTTTTCTCCTTCGGTCGTCGCGTCGATCCCCCTCATGCGGTCGGTCGCAATGACGCGGCTCGAAGCCGCGAGAGGAGATCGAAGATGTCCCTCAAGCCGATGATCCCGATGCTCGCCCCGATCGCCCTGACCACCGCGCTCTGCGCCGCCGCGTTCGCGGGAGCCGGGGCCGGAATCAAGGCCGACACCGCGGCGCCCGGGCCGACGCTCGAGCTCTCCGCCGGCGCGCAGATGTCGTTGTCGCTCGCGCCCGCGGACGTCGAGGCGATCACGATCATCGCGGCGACGCGCCGCGTGCTCGTCGTGAAGCTCTCGTCGCTCGAATCGATGCCGTCGGTCGAGGTGTTCGACGAGTCGGGACTCCACGCGGTGCCGGCGCGGATGAGCGGCGGAACGTTGCGGTTCTCGTTGCCCGGCGCGGGCAAGTACCAACTCCGAGTGCGTGCGGCGGGGACGGCGGGTGCGCGGCTCGACATCGGAAGCACGGACGTGTTGCCGGGCGTCCGCGGCGGACGGCTGAAGGCGGGCGGAGCGCGGCTGCCGCCGCCGACGGCGGGGTCGAGCTCGCACGCGCACGAGAAGCACTGAACGGGGTTCGAGAGGCGGGGCTCCGCGCGCGAGACGCGGGAGCCCGAGACGGGGGGCCGGGACGGTCGCGCGATCGTCCCGGCTTTTTTCGTCGCCCGCGGCGGACGATCAGCCGGGCGCGATCCGCTCGAACAGCACGATGACCGGACCGGGCCGCTCCATTCGCCACGGCCGGTCGAACGGGATCAGGTGTTCGGGCTCGCCGGTGCCTTCCTCGGGATAGAAGCGGTCGCTCGGGTCGACGCGCCCGTCGACGCGCAGGACCTCGCGGTACTCCGCGCCGCGGCGGCGCCGCCACTCGTCGAAGCCGAGCGTGTCGAGATCGAGCGGCGAGCCCTCGATGTACGCGCTCTCCTCGTGGATCACGAAGCGCGGCGTCCTCGCGAGGAGCGACTCCGCGGTCGCGGTTCGCTTCAAATACACGAGGCCGAGGAAATCGAGGAACGGCGGCGCGCACTGCGTGAGGGACCAGCGCGGCAGTCCGTAGATGCCGAACGCGAGCACGTCGTCCGGGCGCGCGTTCGCGGCGCGCAGCCGGTCGGTCACGTCGAGCCGCGTGTCGGGACGCGACAGGAGCCGGCCGTACGCCGCGGAGCGCGCGAGCGGAGGGAGCGCAGCGAGCACGACGACGAGCGCGAACCCGAGCGAGGATCGCGCGAGACGGGGCGACACGAGCGCCGATGCACCGAGCGCCGCGAGCAGCGCGACGAACGGCATCACCGACGCGCCGTAGCGCGGCACCTGGTTCGCCGTCGCGACGAGGAGCAGGAACGGAGTGACGAAGACGAACGCCGCGAATCGATCGCCGCCGTTCCGCGCGCCGCGCAAGAGCGCGAGGAGTCCGATCGCCGCGAACACGCACGCGGCGATGCCGGCGCCGACGCCGAGAGTGCGCCGCGCGTGGAAGGCGATCACGTCGAGCACGGCTCCCGCGCGGAAGCCGATCGTCGCCGACTGGTTCTGCGTCGCCGTGCGGAAGTCGTCGAACCCGACGAAGATCGGGGTCGCGAGCACGACCGCGACGACGGCGGCGCACGCGATCGCGCTCGCGACGTCCCTCACGACGCGGGCTCGCGCGGGCTCGTGTCGCCGCCAGTGCGACAGCGCGGCGCCGAGCGGCAGCAGCACCGACACGGCGCCGTAGAACTTCGTCAACGCCGCGATCGCGACCAACGCGAACGCGCCGATCGCGCGCCGCCGCGTCCAGTCGCGCCGCAGCGCGAGCGATGCATCCGCGACGAGCGCGAGCCACAGCCCGAGCAGCACGTCGAGCGTCCCCGCGTGCGAGACGCGCACGTGCAGGTAGCAGGTCGCGAGCAGCGCCGCGGCCGCGAGCGCGACGCGCACCGTGAACTCGCGGCGCGCGAGGCGGTACACCACGAAGATCGATGCGAGGGCCGCGGCGATCACGGCGAGCCGATGCACGAGGTGGAGGAGGGACGGCGCCGACTTCAGCGCATCGAGCTGCGTCGCGAGGTCGCCGTGCCCGAGCAGCGCGCGCGCCTCGAGCACGCAGAAGTCGATCGCACCGAACGCCAGGAACCCGACGCTTCCCCAATGGACGAACGCGCCGGGGTGGAGGTCGCCGCGCAGGAAGTGGTCGCGCACCGCGATCACCATCCCTTCCTCGTCGATCTGGTCGACGAGGACCGCGCGCTCCGGGACGCGGAGGTCGAGTCCGTAATCGATGCCGTAGAGCCGCAGCGCCGCGGCAAGGGCGAGGATCGCGAGGAGAGCGGCGCCGGCGCGGGTCACGCGCGGGATCCTACGCGGCGGCGAACCGCCGCGGAGTCACGACGCTTCGCGCGCCGACACCAGGCTCTCGGAGATCCCGATCAACGTCCGCATGTCGCGCACGAGTTCCTCGAGGTCGACGGGGCGCAGGATGTAGCCCTGCGCGCCGGCGGCGTACGCCTCCTCGCGGTGGATGCGCTGGCGGTAGATCGAGCAGCCGAGCAGGATCGGGAGGTCCTCCGGCGAGTGACGCGCGCGGAGCTGCCGGGTCAGGTCGAACCCGTTCAGTCCCTTGAGCAGGATGTCCATCAGCACGAGATCGAACTTCTGCTCGTTCATCTTCGCGAGGCAGTCGTCCGCGGTCTCGCACGCGGTCACCTGGAATCCGACCGACTCCAGATGGCTCTTCCGGAGGGTCGGGTCTTCCTGGACGTCGTGGACGAACAAGATCTTCTTCATCGTGTTGTTCCCGGACCGCTCAGGCCCGGCCCGAGACTTCGAGGGCTTCGGCGAGTGTGGTGAGGCCGAGTCCGACCTTTCGCAGCGCGTCCTGGCGCAGACGGACGAGGCCGGTCTTCAACGCGGCGGTGCGGATCTGGTCGCTGTTCGCGCCCTGCCGCACCAAGTCGCACAGATCACCGGTCATCAAGAGGATCTCGTACACCGGCGTGCGGCCCTTGAAGCCGCTCTGGAAACACTCGTCGCAACCGGCGCCTTCCGCGATGTCCTTGGTGTCGCCTTCGAAGCCGACGCGCTCGAGGACCTTCGGGTCGACCTGCGCGGGTCGCTTGCAGTTGGTGCAGATCTTCCGCACCAGGCGCTGCGCGATCACGCCGCGGAGCGCGTCCGAGATCAGGTATCCCTCGATCCCCATGTTCATCAGGCGGGTGATCGTCTCGGGAGCGCCGATCGTGTGGACCGTCGAGAGCACGAGGTGGCCGGTCAAGGCCGCCGTGACCGCGATGCGCGCCGTCTCCTCGTCGCGGACCTCGCCGACCAGCACGACGTCGGGGTCCTGGCGCAGGATCGAGCGGAACCCGCGGGCAAAGGTGAGCCCGGCCTTGGCGTTCACGCTGATCTGCGTGATGCCTTCCATCTGGTTCTCGACGGGATCCTCGAGCGTGATGATCTTGCGCGTCGGGTCGTTCAGCTCGGCGAGCATTGCATACAAGGTGGTGGTCTTGCCGCTGCCGGTCGGGCCGGTCGCGAGGATCATGCCCTCGCACCCTTGCACCATCGCTTGGAGCAGCGCGCTCTGCGGTTCGCTGAGTCCGAGGTTCGCGAGCTTCTGGACGTCGCGGCCCGAGTTCAGGATGCGCACCACGGCCGCTTCGCCGAACGTCGTCGGCGTCGTCGCGATACGGAGGTCGACGAGGTGTCCGTCGACTTCGGCGAGCGCGCGACCGTCCTGCGGCAGACGGCTCTGCGCGAGGTCGAGCTGCGCGACGACCTTCAAGCGCGCGAGGCACGGCCGCGCCCAGCGCTTCTCGAGGCGGAGCCGTTCGTGGAGCAGGCCGTCGATGCGGTAGCGCACGACGAAGCGATCGCGCTGCGGCTCGAGGTGGACGTCGCTCGCCCGCGCGCGGCACGCCTCGGTGAGCATGCTGCGCACCATGTTGACGACCGGCGCATCGATGGTGACGTCGGTGGCGGACTCGTCGCCCGTCGCTTCGATGCGCGCGAGACCTTCCTCGTGGACCTCGAGCGTGCCCGCGATGTTCTCGAGCGAGTCCTTGTGCTTGCCGTCCGAGTGGAACACGGCGTCGATGACGCGCTCGATGCGGCGCGGCTCGGCGTACACGGCGAAGATCTTCGCGTTCAGCGAGATCGCGATCTCGTCGACCGCGGCGAGGTCGTTCGGGTCGGCCATCGCGACGGTCGTCATCTTCGCGATCTTGTTGATCGCGACCGCCTTGAGACGACGCGACTTCTCCTCGCCGAGCTCGACCGCGACCGCGTTGTCGACGATCTCCGGAATCAGGTGGAGGCACGTCAATCGGCCCTGCTTGCGCAGCGCGGCGGCGAGGTCGAGCTCCGTGATGAGTCCGAGCTCGACGAGCGCCTGACCGATCTTCAGTCCGCGCGTCTTCTTGAGCGCGAGCGCCTTCTCGAGGTCGGCTTCGGTGAGCTTGCCGTTCTTCAACAGCAACGAGCCGAGCAGGTCGTGACGCTTGGTGCGCGTCGCCGCGTTCGACGTGCTCGTGGTCGCGGAATCCACCGGTGACCTCCGATCGGGAGAGGGACGAAACGGATCTCTCATCGGCGTCGTGCATTCTCCCGCTTGAGGCGATCTCTCCCGCTTCGCATGGGCGTCGCTAACATCGGCCACCCCGCGTCGCTCCGCCGCAACCGTCGAGGACCCTCCGCACATGGACGATCCACAGCTCTCCCGCCGCTCGTTCCTGAAGGGAATGGGCGCGGGCGCGATCGCCGCCTCCACGCTCCAACAGATCGCGACCGCCGAAGAGGCCACCGCAGCCGCGAAGCCGGGCGGCGTCGTCGGCCCCGACCCGGTCGAGATCACGCTCAGCGTGAACGGCGAGTCGAAGTCGCTCGCGGTCGAGCCGCGCATGACGCTGCTCGATGCGCTCCGCGAGCGGATCGACGTCACCGGCCCGAAGAAGGTCTGCGACCGCGCGACCTGCGGCGCCTGCACGGTCCTCGTCGACGGCAAGGCGATCTATGCCTGCACGACGCTCGCGATCGCGGCGCAGGGCAAGAAGATCGAGACGGTCGAGAGCCTCGCGAGCGGCGCGGAGCTCGCCGCGATCCAGACCTGCTTCGTGAAGAACGACGGCCAACAGTGCGGCTTCTGCACGCCCGGCTTCGTCACCGCGTGCGAGTCGTTCCTCCGTCGCAATCCGAACCCGACGCGCCAGGACGTGCTGTCCGGCCTGGGCGGCAACCTCTGCCGCTGCGGAACCTACGTCGGAGTCACGCAGGCCGTGCTCGATGCCGCCGAGATGAAGAAGGGAGGCCGCCGATGAGCGCCGACAAGAAGTGGCCCGCGCTCGGCGAGGCGCGCCTCCTCGGCACGCGCATCGAGCGCATCGACGGTCCCGACAAGGTCACGGGCCGCGCGAAGTACACGTACGACATCCACCGACCGAACCTCGCCTACGCGAAGTTCGCGCTCTGCCCGCACGGGCACGCCAAGGTGAAGACGATCGACCTCGGCGCCGCCGAGGACACGCCGGGCGTGCTGCGCGCGACGGCGATCGTGAAGCCGGGCGACGAGATCCGCTTCGGCGGTCAGGAGGTCGCGGTCGTCTGCGCCGATACCGAGGAGGCCGCGCGTGAAGGCGCGCGCCGCGTCGTGATCGAGTACGACGTCCTCCCGCACCTCGTGGACGACACGACCGACGAGCTTCCGGCGAGCGCGCTGTCGAAGCCGCAGGAGAAGACGACCGGCGATCCCGACGCGGCGTTCGCCGCCGCGAAGGCGGTGTCGTCCGACGAGTACGGCTGCCCGATCATCACGCACTGCTGCCTCGAGTCGCACGGCAGCGTGGTGGAGTTCACCGACGACGACCACGTCACCGCATGGGTCTCGACGCAGAACGTCTCCGGCATCGCGGAAGAGGTCGCCGATCCGGCCGGCGTCGTGGCCAGCGACGTCCACGTGATCTGCCAGCACCTCGGCGGCGGGTTCGGCAGCAAGTTCGGGTTCGGCATCAGCGGCAACGTCGCGGCGCAGCTCGCGAAGGTGCTGAAGCGCCCCGTCAAGGTGATGCTCGATCGCGACCACGAGCTGATCTCCGCGGGGCACCGCGCGTCGGGCTACGCGAAGGTGAAGGTCGGCGCGGCGGAGGACGGCTCGATCACCGCGTGGGAATCGCGCTCGTGGGGCTTCCAGTTCCGCGGCGCGCTGCCGTACGTGTTCAAGAAGGTGCCGAATCTCCGCACGCACCACGTCACGACGCGCAACCATTTCGCCGGCATCCAGGCGTGGCGCGCGCCGGACCATCCGCAGCAGTGCCTGATCACGATGTCCGCGCTCGAGGACGCCGCGGCGAAGCTCGGCATGGATCCGCTCGCGTTCTTCAAGAAGAACCTGGGCCTGACCGATCTCGCCGACGTCTACGCGGAGGAGCTCGACATCGCGGCCGGCCTGATCGGCTGGAAGGACAAGTGGAAGCCGCGCACCGAGAAGACCGGCACCGTCCGCAGTGGCGTCGGCCTGTCGCTCCACACGTGGGGCGGCGGCGGCCACGAGAGCACTTGCCGCACGACGATCCGCAACGACGGCTCCGTGGAGGTCGCGTGCGGCACGCAGGATCTCGGCGTCGGCACCCGCACCGTGCTCGCGATCGTCACGGCCGAGACGCTCGGCCTGCCGGTCGAAGCGATAACGGTGAAGATCGGCGACAACTCGCTGCCGCAGTCCGGCGCGTCCGGCGGCAGCACGACGGTCGGCGGCATCTCGTCCAGCTCGCGCACCGCGGCGGTCGCCGCGCTGAACGCGCTGTTCGAGAAGTGCGCCGGTGAGCTCGGCGGCGACGCCTCCAAGCTGTCGGCGCACGACGGCCGCATCGTGGTCACCGGAGACGCATCGAAGTCGCTCGCGTGGGCCGACGCGTGCCGTCTGGTCGGCGCGACGCCGGTCGTCGGCGACGGCAAGTCCGACCGCTCGCTGATGGACTCGGGCGTCGGCGGCGTGCAGATGGCGGAGGTCGAGGTCGACGTCGAGACCGGCATCGTGAAGATGAAGAAGATGGTCGCGGTGCAGGACTGCGGCCTGGTCGTCGACCTGAAGACCGCCGAGAGCCAGGTGTACGGCGCCTGCATCATGGGCATCACGAGCGCGCTGTTCGAACAGCGCGTGATGGACCCGGTGACCGGCCGCCTGCTCAACCCCGACATGGAGTTCTACCGGCTCGCCGGCATCGGCGACATCGGCGAGATCCAGGTCCACATGATGCAGACGGAACGCCACTGGAAGCGCGGCGTGATCGGGCTCGGCGAGCCGCCGGTGATCTCGCCGCTCGCCGCGATCTCGAACGCAGTCGCCAATGCCGTGGGCGTGCGCGTCCCGTTCGCGCCGTTCACGCCGAAGAACGTCCTCGCCGCGCTCGGGATCGGAGGTGCCGGATGAACCGCTTCGAGTTCGCGCAACCGAACACGCTGGACCAGGCGCTCGGCCTCGTCGCGGAGAACGCGGCCGACACCGCGGTGCTTGCGGGCGGCACCGATCTCCTGTCGCTCCTCAAGGACTTCGTGGTCGAGCCGAAGCGGGTCGTGTCGATCCTCTCGATCCCCGAGCTGAAGGGGATCACGGCGGGCGCGGACGGCCTGAAGATCGGCGCCGCCGCCACGCTCGACGACCTGCTCGAATCGCAGGACGTCGCCGCGCGCTGGCCGCTCCTCGTCGACGCGGCACGCGGCATCCGCAGCCCGCAGCTCCGCACGATGGGCACCGTCGGCGGCGAAGTGCTGCAGCGCCCGCGCTGCTGGTACTTCCGCAAGGGCTACGGCCTGCTCGCGCTGAAGGACGGCGCGTCGATGGTCGAGCAAGGCGACAACCGCAACCACGCGATCCTCGACAACCAGGGCCCGGCGAAGTTCGTGAGCGCGTCGTCGCTCGCGCCCGCGCTGCTCGCGCTCGGCGCGGAGTTCGACGTCGCGTCGAAGGCGGGCGGCGCGCGCACGATTCCCGCCGCGGAGTTCTGGCGCACGCCGATCGGCGACGCGGAGCGCGAGAACGCGCTCGCTCCGGGCGAGATCCTCACCGCGATCCGCGTGCGCACGGCCGCGCCGCGCGGCGCGACCTACGAAGTCCGTCATCGCGCCGGCCTCGACTGGCCGGAAGCCGCGGCCGCGTGCGTGCTCGAGCAGGACGACTCGGGCGTGAAGTCCGCGCGCCTCGCGCTCGGCCACGTCGCGCCGCGTCCGATCGACGCGAGCGAGGCGGCGAAGTCGCTGGTCGGCAAGCGCGTCGATGCCGCGAGCGCGGCGGCCGTCGCCGATGCGGCGCTGGCGTCCGCGACGCCGCTGTCCGGCAACGCGCACAAGGTCCAGTTGGCGAAGGTCGCGATCCAGCGCGCGCTGTTGATCGCGTCCGGGCTCGTGTTCTGAAGCGGAGGATCGAACCATGACGTTCTCGAACACCCGCGCCCCCGCCGGCCACCTCCTCTGCCGGAGCCTCCGCTGCAAGGAGATGTACTACAGGAGCCTCCTCCCCGAGGACCGCGCGCGCGCCGTCGTCACCGACGCGGCCACCGACCACCATGTTTATTGGTGCATCAAGACCGGCCGCGCCGTCGGCCCGGATCAAGACGCGGTCGCGCTGAACGACTGCCACCCCGAGCGCGACTGCTACACGACGTGAAGAAGTCCGGCCGCTGTCCGAAGTGCGAGTCGACGCGGATCCACCGCTCGCCGTGGAAGCGGCTGATGCGCGGCCGGAATCAGATCCCGCTGACGTTCTTCCGGGCGGCGTCGATCGAGATGCTCGTCTGCGTCGATTGCGGGTACCTCGAGCAATACTTCAACGACCCGGAACACCGGGCGCTCGCCGCCGAGAAGTGGCCGAAGGCGCGGTGACCGCCGCGGTCGCTCGACCGCCGGCGAGCGTGCCGCGATCGACGGGCTACAATCCTCCCCCTGCCGCAGTCCCACCGAGGCACCGAGATGCTTGCAGCCGTTCTTCTTCCGCTCGCGTTGCTCACGAACGCTCCCGCCCCCATGGCGCCGGCCGCGCCGGTCCCGCGCATCTCGGGCGACTACTTCGAAGTCCGCTCGTGCGACGTGTTCACCGGCCCGTGCTACGCGAACTGCGAGGTGAACGAGGTCGGCAAGGAAGCGACGCTCGCGTGGAAGGTCCGCGAGGGTGAAGTCGACGGCGTCGACGTCGCGGGGCTCTCGGTGGTCGCGGTGGTGAAGGCGAGCCGTACGCTCGGCGATCCCTACAAGAACCCGCTGCCCGCGAAGAGCGCGCTCCTGTTCGACGATTCCGCGACGACGGCGCAGCGCGCGGCGCTGAAGCGGTTCGCGCTCGCGCAGCTCGGCTCGATGGCCGGCACGCTGGTGCGCGAACTGTCGGTGCCGATCCGCCTCGACGTCGGCTGCTGCGACAAGAAAGGCTGCGGCAAGCTCGTGGCAGGCGACGTCGTGAGCGCGGAGACGCGCTGCCTCGGCGACTGCGACCACATTTGCGGCAACGAGACCGCGTTCTATCCGCCGCTCACCGACGGCGTGTCCGCGATCCCCGCCTACACGCTCGACAACAAGGTCGACTGCGCCGACGCGTTCGGCTCGCGCTGGTCGCTCCCCGACAAGCGCGGCGCGTTCATCGGAGCGTTCGAGTCCGCGGCGCCGGCGCCGGCGCTGATGGCGTGCGCGCTCGGGATCACGACGGACGACGTCGGCGGCAAGTCCGCGGTGAAGGAGAAGTCGGCACCCGCCGCGACCGGCGGCGACTCGCCGTACGCGATCGTGAAGCTCGACGGCAAGGACGCCGCGCCGCCGTCGGAAGTCGCCGACGCCATCAAGACGACGCTCGGCGATCACGCGCTCCGCGTCACGCGCGACGGCAAGCCGCTCTACGACCTCTGGCTCGCCAACGAGATCGCGCTCGCCGACAAGCCCGACACGGGCACCGGCATCAAGTACGGCGAGATCGCGCTCGGCGCGCTGGTCGGCGTGATGCGCGCGCACGGCGGCGAGAGCGACTACCGCCAGGCCGACGTGAAGGAGGGCGTGTACATCCTTCGCTACGCGGTGCAGCCGATGAACGGCAACCACCTCGGCACCGCCGACACGCGCGACTTCGTGATGCTGAGCGGCGCCGCCGACGACCTCGACCCGGCGCCGGTATCCGACGCGGACAAGCTGGTCGAGCGCTCGCTGCTCGTCTCGCCGACCGACCATTGCCTGATCCTCTACCTGCGCGTGCCGGAGAAGACGCCCGCGGAGCCGGTCATCGTGAAGCACCCCGACCGCGACGAGTGGCGCGTCGACGTCGCCGCGAAGGGCCGCGGCAAGTCGGACGAGAAGGCGAAGGATCTGTCGCTCGGCATCGTGGTGGTCGGCATCTCCCCGCATCCGTGAACGCGGTCCTCGCGCGGTTCGCGCTCGCCGTCGCGCTCGCGCCCGGCCCGCCCGCCGCACCGGACAAGCGCTACCTCGACGACTTCGAGTTCATCCACGACACGGTCGCGCAGAAGGGCGCGATCCCGAAGTGGAAGAACGTCGACTGGGAGAAGGAGTGCCAGCGGCTCCTGCCGCGCTTCAAGAAGTGCGCGAGCGACGTCGAGCACGTGAAGAACGTGATGGAGCTGCTCGCGACGCTGAAGGACAGCCACACCGGCGTCGTCGAGACCAAGGTGAAGTGGGAGGAGCTGCCGTCGAAGTGGGACGGCCTCTGGGGCGGCGGACTCGGCTTCCTGTGGGACGACGGCCGCATCCTCTTGCGCGGCGTGCATCGCGTCGCCGGAACGACCGGCGCGTGCGACGACGTCCCGGCCGGCTCCGTCCTGCTCGAGATCGGCGACGCATCCGCGAACGTCGCGCTCGCGAAGGAGCGCGCGCGCATCGCGAAGTACCTGGGAATCTCCACCGACGCGTCGTTGTGGGGCTCGATGCACAACCGGCTCCTGCCGTTCGGCGAGGCGCGGCAGATCTCGATCGAGTTCGTCACGCCGGGCGGCAAACACGAGAAGCGCTCGGTGCTGCGCTTCGCGTCCGACGGCAAGGCGTTCCAACCCTCCGACGTCGAGCTGCCGGACGGCGTCACCTGGGGCGAAGGCGCCGTGTCGGCGCTGATCGACGAGAAAGCGGGAGTCGGATACCTGCGCATCACCGGCGGCATGGACGCCGAGACGACGAAGGCGTTTCACGCCGCGTTCGATCGACTGAAAGGGATGAAGGCGCTCCTGCTCGACGGGCGCGCGATGGGCGGCGGCTCCGACGCGGCGGCGTGGGAGATGTGCGGACGGCTGTTCAGCAAGGGCGCGAGCAACGGCCGCAACGGACGCATCGAGCCGAGCGGATCGTGGCAGTTCGACGGCCCCGTCGTGTTCCTGCAGGACGCGATGATGGTCAGCTCCGCGGAGACGTTCGCGTGGGCGGTGTCCGAGACCGCGCGCGTCATCAGCGTCGGGACCACGACCGGCGGATGGGGGATCATCCCGAACCGTTTCGACTGCCCGTCCGGCCTCGTGTCGTTCCGCGTCGGCGTGAACGATCGCCCGACGCCGATCAGAGGCGTGCGCACCGAGGGACAGGGCTGGCCCGCGGACGTGCGCATCCCGTGCGGGCCGGGATTCCTCGGGTTGAAGGACGCGGCGCGCGAGGTCGGCCTCGAGATCCTCGGCATCCTCGCGAGCGGCGCGGAGGTCGAGGACGTGCGGGTCGCGTGGA